>CAYSMQ010000112.1:0-7203 GCA_964432035.1 uncultured Ardenticatenaceae bacterium | reverse complement strand
GACACGTCTGGGCATTCCGGCTATTATCCACGAGGAGTGTAACAGCGGATATATGGCCCGCGACGCGACCTGTTTCCCACAAATCATTGGCGTGGCGAGTACGTGGAACCCGCAGTTGGCGCGCGAAATGGCGGCTGTCGTGCGCAGGCAGATGCGAGCGGTGGGCGCGCATCAGGGACTATCTCCCGTCTTAGACGTGGCCCGCGACCCGCGTTGGGGCCGGATTGAAGAGACGTTTGGCGAAGATCCATATCTGGTCTCACGCATGGGCGTGGCATTTGTGCAAGGACTCCAGGGAGATGATCCAACCCGCGGCGTAGCGGCAACTGCAAAGCACTTCGTGGGCTATGGGGCGCCCGACGGCGGTATGAACTGGAACCCGGCGCGGATCCCGGCGCGCGAATTGCGCGAAGTGTTCATGCAACCGTTTGAGGCAGCCATTAAAGAGGCAAACCTCTATTCGATTATGAATGCTTACAATGAATTGGACGGTGTGCCCTGTGCTGCGTCGCAAGAGTTACTCACTTGTGTGCTGCGGCAAGAATGGGGGTTCGATGGCGTTGTCGTGTCTGACTACTTTGCAATTGACCAACTTCAGCAGACGCACCGCATATCGGGTGATAGGCAACGTTCTGCGCATTTGGCGTTGAAAGCGGGCATCGACGTGGAGCTCCCAAGCACGGATTGCTACGGTGATCCGCTGTTGCAGGCCGTGCGTGAGGGCACGATCGACGAAGCGTCCGTCGACCGCAGTGTGCGGCGCATACTGGCCCTGAAGTTCCGGCTTGGATTGTTTGAGAATCCCTACGTAGACGCGGACACAGCGCCTGCCATCTTTGATACAGGGGCGCAACGGGCCCTGGCGCGTACCATTGCTCAGCAGTCGATGGTGTTGCTAAAGAATGACGGTCAGACGTTGCCCCTGGACAAGAATCTGCGCTCGATTGCCGTCATTGGTCCCAATGCAAACAGTGTGCGCAATATGATCGGCGACTATGCTTACCCCTGCCACATTGAGTCGTTGGTGGAGATGATGGAAAAGGGGACCGACTTCAATAACCCTATCCCCGAAAGCATTGAAATGGTCGACAACTTTGTCCCCATTGCTTCTGTGCTGGAAGGTATAAAAGCGGCGGTGTCAGACGATACTGAGATTCGGTACGTGAAGGGGTGTGATGTGATGGGCACAGATTGCGACGAAATTGGGGAGGCGGTGGAAGCGGCGCGGCAGGCGGACGTAGCCATCGTCGTGGTCGGCGGAAAGTCGGGATTAACGGATTCGTGCACGACGGGCGAAGCGCGCGATCGGGTCGGATTGGGATTGCCGGGCATGCAGTTGGACCTACTGAAGGCCGTGTATGCAACGGGCACCCCTGTGGTTGCGGTATTAGTCAATGGGCGTCCACTTTCGCTGCCATGGGTGGTCGAACACGTTCCCTCCATTTTGGAAGCGTGGTTGCCAGGTGAAGAAGGGGCGGCAGCGATAGCCGATGTTCTCTTTGGCGATCACAATCCAGGCGGTAAGTTGCCGGTCACCATCCCCGGACATGTCGGTCAACTACCCACCTTCCATTACGTGAAACCGTCCGGTGGGCATTCATTCTGGAAGGAAACGTATGTTGACCACACAAATAAGCCACTGTTCCCGTTTGGATTTGGGTTGAGCTACACGACATTTGACCTTGACAATCTGCGCGTTTCTACTGACGAGGTTGCCGTGGGTGATTACATAACGGTTGAAGTGGATGTTCGCAATAGCGGCTCACTGTTGGGTGATGAGGTGGTACAGCTATACACGCGCAGCGATCTTAGGAGCGTCACTCGTCCCATGCAGGAGCTACGTGGGTTCAGGCGTGTGACGTTGGATGCCGGTGAAAAGCAGACCGTTCGCTTCAAACTGCACACGCATCAGTTGGCGTTCTATGATGGGGCCATGCGCTACGTCGTGGAACCGGGCCCGCTCACGGTAATGGTTGGCACGGACTCGCGCGATCTGGCGCTCAAAACAGAGGTGATGTTAGTAGGCGCCACGCACGAAGTGAAGAAGCCCGTCTTCTCTAGCGACGGGCACGGCGACCTTTAGATGGGGCTCACACCCGCCGGCTTGTAGCAAATTACGAGTGGTTGGGTATCTGTGCGTTGAGGTTGGAGCCGAGGAAGAGGGTGCCCTGGTGCGCCGAGCGCACAGCTTCTAACAGTTCGCTGGCCGTAGAGCGCTTTAGCAGGTAGCCGAGGGCGCCATTCTTGATGGCGCGCTCTACCAGATCCGCGTTGCCGTACATAGACAGGATCACAATGCTTGGCGGGGATTTGCGTTTCTGAAGAAACCGGGTTACCGACAATCCGTCCATTTGCGGCATGGAGATATCCATAACGACAACATCGGGATTGTGTTCGTCGACCAGGCGCATAACGTCATGACCGTCTTCTGCTTCGGCGATAACGTTCATGTCCCTGGCTTGTTCCAATAAGGTTCGAATGCCCTGACGGACAAGATAATGGTCGTCTGCAACTAAGACACGGATCATGGGTTGGCTCACAATACAAACAAACAATAGATTCTCGGCGCTTCTCCGCACCTGACTCTATTGTGTAGCAAGGAGCCTTATGACAACATGGGGTACAACCCTACTCGCGCGGGTATCAGCACCTACTTCTCTAGGAAAACGAGCCCATGTTTAATAGAAACGCGCATGAGAGAAGGTAAGTCGTGCACGTCAAGTTTGGACATGAGACTGGCACGGTGCTTTTCGACGGTTTTTACGCTGATAGTGAGTATATCGGCAATTGCGCTGTTGGTGTGCCCTTCGGCGATGAGCTGTAGCACCTCACGCTCCCGCGGTGTGAGGAGATCGGAAGGACTCTCGGCGGTTTCACCGGGGCTCATCAGCGTCGTCATCACAGAGTCAGAAATCGCCGGACTGAGATAGAGTTGGCCCTGGCTGGCGGAGCGCACGGCCATGGGAAGTTCCTCGCCAATGGAATTCTTGAGTAAATATCCCTTGACACCCTGACGCAGGAGTTGCTGTGCGAGCAGGGCGTCCGAGTGCATGGAGAGAATGACGACTTCGATGTGTTTTCCTAGATCGAGGATCTGCTCGGATGCTTGCGAACCATCCATGCGCGGCATAGCGATATCCATGACGACCACGTGAGGCTCCAGCTCACGAGCCAGTTCTATTGCCTCGTGACCGGTAGCAGCCTCACCGATAACTTCGATGTCATCGCATGACTGGAGTAAGGCCTTGATACCTTGGCGCACAAGGTGATGATCGTCGGCGATAATTACGCGAATCATGCACCCTCCTCAAGTGGAACGCAGGCCCTTACCGTCGTGCCCTGTTCCGGTTCTGATTCGATCTCGATCCATCCCTTCAGAAGCTCAAAGCGGTCCTGCATGCCCACCAGACCAATTCCGGTGCGCTTGCCGGAGCCGTGAATCACTTCTTCAACATCAAAACCTCTTCCGTTGTCTTCCACGGACAGTATTATCTTATCACGCTCGCCGCGTAATTCAATGCCTACTTTCGTGGCGTTCGCATGGCGCGCGACATTCGTCAGGGCTTCTTGTACGAAACGGTAGAAAGAAATGGCGACGGCATCGGGTAAGTCGGGGAGTGGTTGGCTTCGCAAATCAATCTCCAGCCCAGTACGTCGCCCGAAATCACGGGCGAGGCCTTCTACGGAGGTGGAGAGCCCAAAGGTGTCGAGCACCGGCGGTCGCAAATCGTGCGCCAGCAGGCGAATTTGCTCCATGGTGTGGTCGGTCATTTCAATAGCCTCTTCCATCTGTTCGTCCACAAACTCCGGTATATCGGACCAGCTGCCTACGATCATCTCCAGGCTGATCTTTAGCGCCGTCAGCGCCTGACCCGCCTCATCGTGCAGCTCCCGCGATACGCGTTGTCGCTCCTTTTCTTGGGCGTTAACGATCTGCCTGCTGAGCTGGCGTAGCCGCTCCTGATTGGACTGTACTTCTGCAAACAGCCGCGCGTTCTGGATGGCGATAGTTGCCTGTGCGGCAAGCCCTTCGGCCAGCATGCTGCGCCGTTCCCCATAGGCGTCAGGTTCAATATGTCCCAGCACTAACAGACCTACCAGTGAATCGGCCGCGAGCATAGGGATGATCAACCAGCTAGTCGCTTTGTTTACAATCTCTTTAGGCAATGTGCGCCGTAAACTTGTGGGTAAATGCTCGAGCATGAGTCCCGTTCGACCGTCGAGCAACTTGCTCATTTCCGCAGAGGCTTCGCGTCCGAGCGACAGGCGGTCTGTCGACGGCAGGCCATGCATGGCCTCAATGTGCAATGTATCATCTCTACTTGCTAACAAGACCAGACCAAAATCGAAGCCAATGAGTTCCCTGGCGTAATCCAACAGTGTGTCTAGTACGATGGGTAATTCCAGGGACTGGCTGAGGGCGACGTTGGCGGCGCGCAGCGTGTCGGCTGCACGTCGCGCCTCTTGCTGCTCCTGAAAGAGACGCGCATTCTCCACAGCCATCGCCGCCTGACGGCCCAGCATGCTTAGCAAACGTTGATCGTCGCTGCTGAAACCGTTGGGCGCTGAACTTTGCACGCTCAAGATTCCGATGAGCCCTTCACGTCCCTGCACAGGTACGGCAACAAGGGCGCCTTCATCCGTCGTATGCTTTATCAACTCTGCGACCTCTGCAGGATCTGAGGGCGTCGATTGTGGCTCAGCCGGCACAAAGCTGTGCAACAAGATCTGTGTACTGCTGGAGATAGCGTCGTCTTCATCGCTAGCCGAAGGTTCGAGGCCGGCAAAGGCGACAGGCTCTAGGCGGCGTGTCTCGTCTTCGTGCA
The DNA here is from genome assembly GCA_964432035.1 of uncultured Ardenticatenaceae bacterium. Lineage (GTDB taxonomy): Bacteria > Chloroflexota > Anaerolineae > Promineifilales > Promineifilaceae > JAAYYY01. The sequence continues at coordinate 2,377 of CAYSMQ010000112.1, read as the reverse complement.
AGAAGTAGAAGATCGACCAATCGGTGCGGGGCATCAGTTCGCGCGCAGAGTTAACGATCAGCTGTAGAATGCGGTCCAGGTCCAAAGTCTGGCTGAGAGCGCGACTGATTGTCGCCAGGGCTTCGCTTTCCTGGAACTGATGCTGCAAGCGCCCATGCTGACGCGCGTTGCCGATGGCAATGGCTACCCAGCTGGCTGCTGTTTCCATCAGGGCCCTTTCTTCTTCGCCAAACGCGCCCGGCTGGGAATGTACGGCTTCCATGACCCCGATAAGTTCGCCGTGAAGTGTCATTGGGGCGGCAATGATGGCACGAGGATGGTAATGGGCAACCTCTTTAAGCTCGTGATAGACGCGCTCGGCTGTTTCTTCGCCCTGTAACCACTGCAAATTACCGGTACTTATGACGTCGCCGGCGACGCCGCGGGAAGCGGGAACGCGTTGTCCTGTAAGTGTGCCCACACCGACCTCGTTGGCGGCGGCAAAAACAAGGGTATCGGACTCTTCTCGTAGCAAAACGAAAACACCCTCGGCGTTCAATAGCGGGCGCAACGTTTCCAAGACACGGTTGAAGACGACTTCAAGATCCAGACTGGCGGCGACCGTCTGGCCCATTTCATGAAGAGCGCTCAGCTGCTGAGCCCGCTGGATTAACTTTTCTTCCACTTCCTTACGCCTGGTGATATCCTGGGCCATTGCTATTCCCGCAAATATCTGACCATCGTCGTCGTAAATGGGCACTGTTTTCACCAGGTAAATGGTGTCCCTATACTCGCGCTCGAATGTCTGAGGGTTGCCTTGCAACGCCTGATAGTATGGTTGGAGGCGCTCTTCAGGATCGCCGTCGGGCATAAGATCCCGCAACGTTGAATCCGGCGTCAGTAGTGGGGCAATATTCGCAGGGATATTACCCTCGACAAGTATCAATTTTAGGTCGCGGTCAAAGAGGGTTACGATGGCGTCGGGAATGTTACGCGCCAGCGTCCGATAGCTCTCCTCGCTCTTGCGCAAGGCATCTTCAATTTGTCGCTGGTCGGTGACGTCCTGACCGGTGCCGTACATGCGCTCAGTGTTACCCTCGTCGTCGACGACTACGTCGCCACGCGCTTGGAGCGTGCGTACAATCCCATCGCGACGCACCACTCGATGATGAAAGCCAAACGGTTCCTGATTGCGGTAGGCTGTTTGCACAAGCTCATCGACGCGATCGCGGTCTTCTGGATGCACCATTAACAAGAAATTCTCATAGGTAGGCGTGAAGTCCTCGCGGGTGACCCCGTATATACGGTACATTTCGTCCGACCAGGTAAGATGATCGGTGGCAATTTCCCATTCCCAGCTACCCAGTTGAGCCACGCGTTGCGCCTCGGCTAGCAACGCCTCGCTGCGTCTTAGACGATCGAGCGCTCGCTTGAGCCGCGTGATATCCCGCCCTTCGGGAATGAGCAGCATAACCCGCTCGTCTGCGTCGAAAACCGGTTTTAGCGAGAAGTCGATGATGGCCGTCGCGCCGTCTGCACCCGCAATCTCTTCCTCATAGCGTACAAAATTACCTTCGGCGGCTTCGGCGATAGCCTTACGCAAGCGTTCTTGCGTTGCCTGAGAGTGCGCCCACCAGGGTGTTTTCCATAAGGGTTTTCCCAGCACATCGTCGCGCTCGAGTCCACCAAAAACAAGGAAGGCCTCGTTGGCCTCAATGAGGGCGCCGTCGGGCCGGCAAAGGCCAGTGAACTGAAAGGTCTGATTGAATATGGCCCGAAAGCGCCGTTCACTATCACGCAGGGCCGCCTGGGTCTCCTGGCGGCTGACGACCTGCGCCAACTGGTTTGCCACGAAGTCCATGGCCTCAACCAGTCTCTCCGATGGCTCCTCGGAGGAAGGCGAAAAGAACTCCAGGACGGCGAACACCCTGTCGCCCAACTTGACGGGAAAGGTATAGGAGGCTACCAGGCCCAGAGCTTCCGCCTGTTGCATCCTGGCGAGGTCATCGTCATCCGACAACTTGCGCCAGCCACCTATGCCCGTGTTCATGACCTGTCCTAGCCATCCCTGACCGGGAACCAAGCGCGTGTCTGCAGTCGTTTTCTGAAATTCTGTAATCTCTCCCTCGAGACTGCAATGCCAGATACCACTGGAGACCATTTCCAGACGGTCGCCTTCTTCAAGCCAGAATACGTGGCCAAGTGGCCATTTCGTGTAGGAGCAGATGCGCTCGATGGCAAGTCGCAGCGCTTCTTCTAGATCTTCGGCTTCATTGGCAAGTACAGCAACCTCTTGTAGCAGCTGCATGAGCTCGCTTTCGTCCTGAAGCTTCTGCTCAACAGCCCGGCGCCGGGTCACCTGGTCTTCTAGGGCGGTGATTCGTTGTTGCAGTTGTTG
>CAYSMQ010000111.1:0-12363 GCA_964432035.1 uncultured Ardenticatenaceae bacterium | reverse complement strand
CACAGCCACCGCAGCTCCCACTGAAACTGCGACGCCCGAGCCCACGGCGACGGTAACGCCCACGGCGACGCCGACACCGCTGCTGCTCATGTCGCCGGAAGATTTCGGCGAGGAGCGCAATCCATTGACCGGCGAGCTGGTGGAAGAGCCGGAGAACTTGCAGCGCCGGCCTATCGCCTTCAAAATCTCCAACTCGCCGGCTGAATTCGTGCGCCCGCAATCGGGGTTAAGCCAGGCCGATATCGTCTTTGAACACGCCACCGAAGGGCCCATCACCCGCTTTACCGGCATCATCTACAGCCAGACGCCTCCGGATATTGGTCCCATCCGCAGTGGACGCCTCATCGACGTCGAGATACCGCAAATGTACGATGCCGCCTTTGCTTACTCCGGCGCCAGTGCAGGGGTCAACTTTGAGCTCTTCAATTCCAACTTTGCCAACCGTATCTTGCGTGCTGATGCGCCCGGCTTTTACCGGACAGGCGAGGACAAGCCCTTTGAGCACACGCTCTACGCCGACCCCGAAGCGTGGTGGCAGGAGCTGGAAGACCGCGAGCTAGACCGCCCGCCACAGTTCGCCACGCAAATGGCCTTTAGTGAAGCGCCGCCCTCGGGCGGCGAGCCGGCAAGCCACATCAACATTAACTACCAGGATCGTATGATTGTGGACTGGGAGTATGACGAGGAGAGCGGTCGCTACTTACGCTGGGCAGACGGTGAAGAACACACCGATAGGAATACCGACGAGCAACTATCAGCGTCCAACGTCGTCGTGGTCTTCGCCATCCACCAGGTTGACTTTGGCATCTGCGAATACATCCCCATCGGCGGCACCGAATGCCAGGCCTTCTCCACCGAGATCCAGATCTGGGGCAGCGGCTCGGCCCTCATCTTCCGCGACGGCCAAATGTACGAAGCCACCTGGCGCCGCGAACAACCCGACCACATGCTCACCTTCTACGACGCCAACGACAATCCCATCCCGCTGCAGATTGGTAATACGTTCATGCAGGTCGTGGCGCTGCATTATGAGGATCCGGTGACGGTGGAACCGTAGTGTGGAGTGTGGTTTGTGGCATGTAGAGTGTGTGATTAGGCTCAGGCGGGCGTCAGTTCATGGCAAAACTTGCACGGACACATGGAGAGTTAGAAGTATATCGAAGGGCGTTTGACAGTGCCATGCGCATCTTTGAACTTTCAAAAGGTTTTCCGCGTGAGGAGACGTTTGCCCTTACAGATCAGATACGACGCTCTTCGCGCGCCGTGTGTGCCAATCTAGCTGAGGCTTGGCGAAAGCGGCGTTATCGAAAGCATTTTATTAGCAAACTAACGGATTGTGAAAGCGAAGCTGCAGAAACACAGGTTTGGCTCACATTTGCCGTCGAATGCGGATATATAGATCGAACGGATGCAGCTGAACTGTACCAGAATTACAATAGCATCCTGAGGACCTTGGCAGGGATGGCAATACACGCAGATTCGTGGATATTAAGTAGTGAAGCGTAGTCTGCCAACTTCGAATATTACACACTCCACACACTACAAACCACACTCTACACGGGTTCAATAAAGCCTTGCACCACCAACAACTCCCCATTCAAAACCGCCCCACTAGCCGCCCCACGCAACGTATTATGCGTGATGGCCATGTAGCGTAGGTCCAGCACGTTGCAGGTGCGCACTTTGCCTACCGTCCAGGCCAGGCCCTCCTCCGAATCGCGATCCAGGCGGGGTTGCGGGCGATCTTCTTCGCGCCGGTAGACAAGCGGCTGTTTCGGGCTGCTGGGTAGCTCGGCGCAGATGTCCGGCGGCTGCCACGTTTCCAGCACCTCTATGGCCACTTCTGGCGTTGCTGGCTCGTTCAGTTTCACCGAGACACTGGCCAAATGCCCATCCATGACCGGCACGCGGTTGGCCTGCGCGCTCAGCTGTATATCTGCCAGTATTAATTCGTGGTCCACGACCCGTCCCAGCAGCTTGCGGGGCTCGTTTTCCAGCTTTTCATCTTCGCCGCCGATGTGGGGGATCACGTTATCGACAATGGCCATCGACGGCACGCCCGGATAGCCTGCGCCCGATATGGCCTGCATCGTCGTGATCACCGCTGCCTGCAGGCCAAACGCGTCCTGGAACACCTTCATGGGCAGGACGATGCTCGTCGTGGAGCAATTTGGGCTGGCTACGATGAATCCCGACCAACCGCGCGCTTCCTGCTGGCGGCAGATCAGATCCGTGTGCGTGGGGTTGATCTCCGGAATCAATAGCGGCACATCGTCTGCCATGCGGAACGCCGACGCATTCGTCACCACAGCATATCCTGCCTCTGCAAACGCCGGCTCTAGTTCCCGCGCCTTGGCCGTCGGCAGCGCCGAAAAGACGAGCGGCGCGTCCAGATTCGGTTCCGTCGCCTGCACCGTCAGCTCCGAGATGCCCGGCGGCGGATCCCCGGGTATCACCCAGCGCACCCCCTCGCCATACGGCCGGCCGACTGTGCGCTCCGACCCGGTTACGGCCACGACCTCGAACCAGGGATGATCCGCTAATAATTGCACAAAGCGTTGGCCCACCGCCCCCGTCGCGGCCAATACGCCCACAGCTATCTTCTTCATAATCTCCTTCCTTTAGAGCTTCACTTTGCCGCGGTTTCTAATCTTCGCGCGACAATCGCCTGCATCTGTCCTGAGAATCTTCTAGGGGTGGGTTACGCGGGAGTGTCAAAAATTATAGATCAACGGATTCCCTTGTCAAACGGTCCTATTGCACTTGATGAGTACCCATTAATGACGCACGTGAGTGCTGGAAACGGCTCGCGTTGCGGACGTATAATGAGGCTAAACGAGCAATTTGTCACAAATCGGGCGGCGGCGGTGTTTAGAAGAGTGAGAGACGCGCAATGGCGCAAAAAGAAGAGGAGTCTCCATTGACATCAGTTTCTGAAGCATGGCTATCGGAGCAGGCCGATCGCGACGATAGCAGCGCTTTCGAGGCGCTATTTTATGCTCATTACGACCGCGTCTACGGCCTACTCTTTCGGCTTGTGGGCAACCGCGGCGAGGCCGAAGATTTGACGCAAGAGGTGTTCATCAAACTGTACAAACACTCCTTCGCCAAAGGTCGTGACCATAATATTAGCGCCTGGCTCTACCGCGTGGCGACCAACACAGGTTACAACGCCATCCGTAGCCGCAATCGCCGCTGGCGACGGAACACGGAATTGCTTGCCGATCCCGCCGACGAGCCGCCCGATCCGGCGGCGACGCTAAGCCGGCAAGAAACGCAGCAGCAGGTGCGCGCCACGCTGGCGCAGTTGCCGCGCCGTGACGTTCAGCTTCTGCTCTTGCGCCAGATGGGACTCAGTTACGCCGAACTGGCCGAAATTTGTGACGTGGCGCCTGGTTCGGTGGGCACCTTGTTGCGACGCGCGGCCGACGGATTTCGCCGTGAATACAGGGAGAAGAATGAGTGATGAATCAGGACGAAGAATATCAGGACGTTATGGAACAGTTGTCCGCGCTCGCGCCTCAAAAGGGCGATGCGCCTCGGGCGCCGCAACAGGCGTTCGCGCGCCTGCAACGCGATCTTGAAGCGCCCCAACAATCCCCTTTAACTTATTTTAGGAGGTTAATTACCATGAGTAGACAAAAATTGGCATTAAGTGGACTTGCCGCCCTTGCCTTGCTGGTTGTCGCCTTCAGCTTGCCGCCTGTACGCGCGGCAGCCAGCGATTTCCTGGGGCTCTTCCGCGTGCAGAAGTTCGCTGCCATTTCCATTTCACCGCAGCAAATGGCATTGCTCGAGGAGATCGCCGAGGAAGGACTCTACCCCGGCGAGTTCCAATCGGTCGAGGACCCCGGTAGCCCGCAAGAAGTTGCCTCACTGCAAGAGGCTACCGAACAGACCGGCAACCCCGTTCGCACCATTGCCGGCCGCGACGCTCCCTCGCGAATTCAGGTAACAGGCGCCGGTAGCGGTCGCCTTATTGTGGACGTCGATCAGGCGCGACGAATACTGCGCGCCGCCGACGTCGATCCCGCCCTGCTTCCCGATAGCCTGGACGGCGCCGAGGTGGACGTCACCATCTTCCCGGCAGTTGAACAGCGCTGGAGCGACGGCGTCACGCTGATGCAGTCCGAAAGTCCGCTGATTGACTATCCTGACGACGTAGATCCCACTGTCCTGGGCCAAGCGCTGCTGCAAATGCTGGGTATGTCCGAAGCCGAAGCGCAACGCCTCTCTGCCAGCATCGATTGGTCCAGCACGCTCCTCTTGCCCGTCCCCGAAAACATCGCTACCTTTAGCGAAGTCACCGTCGACGGCGTTAGCGCCCTGGCCCTTAGCAGCGTAGACGGCGGCGAAAGCAGCCTCATCTGGCAAAAAGACGGCGCCATCTATGTCCTCGTTGGGCCCAACACCCCCGCCGAGTTGCAGCAGATGGCAGAGGCGGTGGAGTAGGGTAGAGATTGGAGATTGGTTGATTGGAGATTGGGGACTGGATGACTGGAGACTGGTTGACTGGAGACTTGTCCACAGAGAATAGAAGGAACGAGCATTGAACACAAAACACCCACAAGAAGAGACAACCCAATCTCCCAAGCCGAGCACGCTCGGCCCTAATCTCCAGTCTCCAGTCTCCGCTATCCAAACCCAAAACCTCCGCAAAGAATTCGGCGACAAAGTTGCCGTCGCCGATCTGACCCTACAGGTAGAGCAGGGGGAAATCTTCGGCTTTCTGGGCCCCAACGGCGCCGGCAAGACCACCTCCATGAAAATGTTGCTGGGTCTCACAGAGCCCACGTCCGGGCACGCCAGCCTGCTGGGGCAGCCACTCGGCTCGCGTGATGCGCGGGCGCAGGTCGGTTTCTTGCCCGAACACTTTCGCTTTCACGAATGGTTGACCGCCGCCGAGTTCCTGGATCTACACGGGCGTCTGTATGCCATGGAGCGTTCCGAACGGCGTCGCGTCATTCCCGAGCTGCTGGAGCTGGTCGGTCTCGCCGACCGCGCTGCTACTCGTCTCTCTGCCTTCTCTAAAGGCATGCTGCAGCGCATCGGCCTGGCGCAGACCTTGCTCAACAATCCCCGGCTTGTGTTTCTAGACGAGCCCACCTCTGGGCTCGATCCACTCGGTCGCCGGTTGGTGCGTAACATCATCAGCAGCGTGCGCCAAAAAGGGACGACCGTTTTTCTCAATTCCCACCTGCTCAGCGAAATCGAACTGACATGCGACAGAGTCGCTTTTATCCGTGATGGTAGCGTCCTACGCGTGACCTCGCTCGAGCAGTTGGAGCAGGAAAGTATGCAAGTGCGCTTGCGCGTTGGTGCACCTGACGACGCCTTAGTGCGCGGTCTGCAGCAGTTCGCCGGCGCAGTGCAGCCCGCCCAGAACGACGGGGCTATCACCCTCCACGTCGATCACGAGCGCCAGCTACCGCGCATTGCCCAGTGGCTGGTGGACCATGACTATACTCTCTACGAGTTAAGCCCCCAACGCCTCTCTCTTGAAGAGCGTTTCATCCAGATTGTAGGCGAGAGGATGACCGAGTGAGCGATTGGCGCCGGACCGCATCCACTGTGCTCAACATGGCAGGCCTTACCATTCGCGAAACGCAGCGACGCCGCATTCTCTGGGTTGCACTGCTAATGGGTATACTCTTCCTCGCGATTTTCGGCCTTGGCTTCCATTACATACTGCGGGATATCGAATTGGAGGCGGGTTTTCGCCGGCCATCGGCCGGGCAGTTTACGGAGATGGTTGCCAACTTCCTGACCCTGACCGGTCTCTATGTGATCAACTTTCTCGTTATCATCATTGCGGCGCTGCTGTCGGCCGGTTCGATTTCTGGCGAAGTTGAGTCGCACATCATCGAGGCCATCGTCACCAAGCCCCTGCGTCGTTGGGAAGTCGTCCTCGGCAAGTGGCTGGGCTTCGCAGCCATTCTATCCGTCTACCTGCTGCTGCTCGCCGGAGGCGTCATGCTTATCGCCTACCTGCGCGCCGGGTATCTACTACAGGATGTGCCCAGCGGCCTGGGCTTTATGTTGCTTGGCGCTTTCAGCATGCTCAGTGTCAGCATTCTGGGCGGCACCCGCCTCTCAACCCTGGCCAACGGCGCGCTGGCCTTCATGCTCTACGCCACGGCCTTTATTGGCGGTTGGGTGGAGCAAATCGGCGCCCTGTTTCGCAATGAAACAGCCGTCGACCTGGGCATCGCCTCCAGCCTCCTCATGCCCGCCGATGTCCTTTGGAAAAAGGCGTCCATTGCCTTCCAGCCTCGCGTGCTGGGGTCGGACGATTTTGTCGGCCCCTTTGTTGTCACCTCGCAGCCCAATGAAGCCGTCGTCGTCTATGGCGCCATCTATACTGTGGGCCTCTTGCTGCTGGCGCTTTGGAGCTTCTCCCGCCGCGATCTCTAGCCATCGCCTCCCTGCGCGCGCCGCAATCGCGGTTGACGAAAGGGCCATGCAGGTGAATAATCGCGCCAGCATGGATCAAGAGACCGCAAACCTGGATAGCGTCGCAGAAGCCCTCTACCGGCGTGGGAGCGATCAACTACTTTCAGACAGCAGCGTGCGCGACGCCTTAGACGACGAACAGGCGCAACAACTGCTTGACTGGGGCCTGGCCCGGCTCCGCGCTGCAGCTCTTGAGCTGCGTCATCTACCTACAGAAGAAGCGCGATCGCTCATGGACGAAAAGGTCCGGACCCTACGACGCCACATGCAGCAAGCTAACCGGCTCGTTGAGCAAATTCCACACGAAATCGACCGCCAGATCGTATTCGCATACACCATGGAGCGCCTCATCCAGAACGAAGAAGTATGAATCGCCGCCGCCTGCGCCCTTACCCCCTTCTCCTCCTGTCCCTCTTTGCACTGATCCTTAGCTGCAACGTCACCGTCAACTTCGCTCCCCCTGAGCGCCGCCGTGTCGTAGAGACAGACGGCCCCTGGTACGACATTTATTTCACCGATCCCACCTGCCCGCCTCTGGATGAACGGCGTGGCGGCATCGACGCTGTTATCGCCGACGACCTCCTGTTGGCCCAATCAAGCGTAGACGTCGCCGCCTACGATCTGGACGCAGAACCCATCGTCGATGCCCTCGTCGAGCTGCGGGCTCGCGATCTACCCGTGCGCGTCGTGACCGACACAGATAACGAGGATCTGTTTAGCGTTCGCCGCTTGCGGCGCAATGGCATCAGCGTTGTGACCGACGACCGTTCTGGTCTCATGCACAACAAGTACATCATCATTGACGAGGCCGTCGTGTGGACCGGCTCCCTCAACTACACGAGCAACGGCGCCTACTGCAACAACAATAATGCCGTGCGTTTCGACATACCTGCTCTAGCTGCTAACTACCGCTCCGAAATGGACGAGATGTATGAAGATAGAGAGTTCGGCCCAACCTCTCCCGTACAGACCGAGGTTGCCCGTGTCATTGTTAACGACGTCCTGGTAGAGAGCTACTTTGCGCCCGAAGAAGAGCTAGCTCCAGTCATCGCCAACTATGTAGCCGAGGCGCAAGAAGAAATCTTGTTTCTTGCGTTTTCCTTCACGGAAGAGACCATTGGCTCGGCGATGCTCGACCGCGCGCTGGAAGGCGTCCGCGTTCGGGGTGTGTTCGAAACGGTCGGTTCGGAAACAGAATTCAGTTACTTTGGGCGCATGCGCGATGCACGCCTTCCCAATCTTCAGGTGCGACAGGACGGCAACCCGCGCATCATGCACCATAAAGTTATCATCGTGGACGGCGAAGTGGTCATCTTTGGCTCCTTCAACTTCAGCGCCAACGCCAACGACAGTAACGACGAAAATGTCGTCATCGTTCATGATGCTCAGTTTGCTTCCTATTTCGAGGAGGAGTTCAATTGGGTCTGGGCCGAGGCCCGCTAAAGACATCCCATTTCTCAGAAGCAAGGGCGCTTCGACTTAAACACTCGCTTAGTATCAGCATACTCAGACTGTGAGGCTCACCGGCTCTTGCTATAATGGCTCGTCGGATATTTAGACATCCTCCTCGCCAAAGGCCCGGAGGCATTGCTCAAACCAGTTCGTGATAAGGATCGACCTGCCCTATGCAGACGCGTTCTTCAGTCGAAAACCCTCTTTCTCTGCCCGGAGACGGCGCTTATACGCGTGGATTGCGCTGGTTCTTGGTGCCGCCACTTACTGTGTTGGCCCTTTTGCTCCTGGCGGCTGCCTTTGTCATTGTCAATTACGAAGCGCAGCACGATGGTGTGATCTACACGGGTGTACGAGTGTGGGGCGTTGACCTGAGCAAGATGTCGCAGGCCGAGGCACAACAGTCGCTGCAGCAACTCCTTTCCGGCGCCACAAGCCGCAGCATTACACTCGTCGATCCGGAAACTGATCAGCAGTGGCAATACTCCCCGGCAGACCTCGGTATCAGCTACGATCTGCAGCGCACCGTGAAGAGCGCCTACGACGTCGGTCGCAGCGGGGGGCCGCTCGGCGCCCTGCGCGAGCGTTTCCAGGCCTGGTACTACGGGCACGAGCTGGCGCCCGTTATCGTTTTTGACGAAGGCAAACTTGAACAGGCGCTACACGACGTCGCCGCTAACACCAACCTCCCGGCGCGAGACGCTGGCCTCACACAAGTCTCCGGTCGTTTCCAATATACGCCCGGCCAGGTCGGTCGCCGGCTGGACGTTTCAGACTTGAAAGAACGGCTCATCCAACCCGTCATGAATTTTCGCAACGCGCGTGTGGAGTTGCTGACCCATGAGCTAGAGCCCAACGTGCTAGACGACCCGCAGGTCGCTTCTCGCGTGCAGGCCATCCTCGGCAGCCCCATGGTCTTCTACTTCCAGGAGCCCCTTGAGGATCTAGATCTCGATCGCGTGGAGATATCCAGCGAGCAACTCTCCGACTGGTTGCGCGTCCAGATGGTAGAAGAAAATGGCAGCGCACGTTACGATGTCTTCATTGACGAAAACGCCGTGCGTAATTGGTTGGGAGAGATTGAAGCCCGCGTATATCGTCAACCTGAAAATGCGCGCTACTATTTTGATGACAACACCCGCGAACTGGTCCTGGTCGAGCCGCACGTCAACGGCCGCTCGCTAGACGTGGAAGCGACGCTGGAGGCCTTCATGGCCCAGGTGGGCACGCCTAATCGCTCTGTGCCTTTTGTCGTCGACGAGATTGTGCCCACGGTCAATTCTAACGCTACCGCCGAGGAGCTCGGTATTACCGAGCTGATTACCCAGAGCACGACCTGGTTCTACGGCTCCACGCCCGAGCGCAAGCACAACATTGCGCGCGCGGCAGCCCAATTCTTTGGCATTGTCGTCGCTCCTGGCGAAGAATTCTCGTTCAATCGCTACCTGGGCGACGTCACCGAAGATGCCGGCTTCACGACCGGCCTCGTGATCATCGGCGGGCGCACGGTCGAAGGCGTCGGAGGCGGCGTTTGTCAGGTGAGTACGACGCTGTACCAGACGGCTTTCTGGTCGGGCTTCCCCATTACCGAGCGCCTGGAACACGGCTATCGCGTACACTACTATGACGACGGAGAAGGGCCGGGCATGGACGCCACCGTCTTTTCCCCTTTAGTCGATCTAAAATTTGTCAACAATACCGACCACTATCTGCTCATCGAAAACTATTATGACGAGGTCTTCCAATCGCTGACATTCAAGTTCTACAGTACCGACACGGGCCGCACGGTAGAGAAGGACGGACCGGTTTTCGAAAACGAGACGCCGCCTCGGCCCGACGTTTGGGAGTACAACGAAGATCTCGAACCAGGTGAGATTATCCAGGTAGACTGGGCCGTAGAGGGCGCCCGCGTCACCGTCAACCGCCGCGTCTACGACGGCAACGGCAACCTTATGTACGGTAACGAAGCATTCGTCAGCAATTATATTCCCTGGTCTAATATCTATCAGTATGGGCCAGGCGTCGATCCCGAGAACGTCGACCCCGAAGATATTCCAACGTCCGATTAGCTCTGGCGCGGTGTTCCGCGCGACTGTGACCTTAGTCATGTAGCCGTTACTTTTCGCTCGAATGCGCAACTGTATTAACGGCAGGATCACGATACAAATCTTAGCGCTTTGCTGCGCCGAGTGTGTTTTGTGATCGGCCAAGATATAATGCGCGTTTGAGTTGGTAGCCAGAAACTGGAGGCCTCACTCGACGTGCAAGACGAAATGACCTTGTTAGCCAGGGCAAGGGCGCTGGAAGACGAGGCGTTAGCTGAAGTACACGATCGCTATTACGATGCCATCTACCGCTACATCGTCTTTCGTGTCAGCAACCAACAAGTCGCGGAAGATTTAACGAGCGAAGTTTTCCTTCGCTTGCTAAGCGCGTTGCGCGATCATACCGCGCCTCAGAATACGCTGCGGGGCTGGCTCTACGGGGTCGCTTTCCGTGTGGTTAGTGATTACCATCGCAAACAGTATCGCCGCGAAGAGGTACAGCTAAATGATGGCATTGCCAGCAACTCGCGCGGTCCACTGGAATCAGTGGCTCGCAATCTTAGCTGGCGTGAGGTCAGAGCGGCAATGTCAGAACTGACCGAATCACAACGAGAGGTCATTGCTCTCCGTTTCGGGCAAGAAATGCCTATTCGCGACGTAGCACAGCTGTTAGGAAAGACAGAAGGCGCTGTAAAGCAACTACAGGCACGCGCTATTGCCAGCCTGGCGCGCACGTTGAAGGAAAAGGTTTAATGTAATGGACGGCGCATTGGAAAATGTCATCCTAGCCGCCCTGGATGAGTTAGAGCAGGGCCATTCCGTCGAAGTGATTCTGGAACGCTATCCGCAAAAACGCGCGGAGCTACGCCCCATCCTGGAGACCGCGTCGGGCTTAACGGCGCTGGAAGCGACGCCCTCTCCCGAGGCGCGTAACGCCTCGCGACGCGAATTTCTGACTGGGGCAGCCCGCCTCCGGGAGGCGTCTGGCCCGAAACGTTCAGTGCCGTCCTGGCGTCGTTTCTTCTACTCCTTTGCCTCTTTCGCCCTCTTTCTGATGCTAATTGGCGTCATCGTCATTCCACCCTCCTCCGAGGCCATACCCGGCGACCTGCTCTATCCGGTCAAGCGTGGTGCTGAAGCGACGCAGCTTTTGCTGGCGCCGCCGGCTGAGGAAGAGATGCTGCGCGCCGAATTTGAAGAAGAGCGCAATCACGAGGTCTACCAGATGCTGGAGATCGGTCGTGAAGGGCGCGCCGGTTACGTGGGCATTGTCAAAGAGATAACGCCCGATCGCTGGAAAATCGGCAATATCACGGCCCACATAAATGAATCCACCGTCATCAACGGCGACCCCGAAGTTGGCGCCCGTGTTGAGGCCCATTGTCTGGTCAGAGATAGGCAGGTCATTGCCGAAACACTCGACGTGCTCGAGCCTGCCGACCGCTTGACGCCTGCCGATTCCTCGCCCTAGCTAGTTAATTCGCCTCCCAATTTCATCTGCAATCTGCGCAGTCAAATCCAGTAGCTCAGGGATTTCGATGCGGCCTTCGGCCACCAGATGCTGCGGGTACGCCAGGCTGATGCCGTATTCTACCCGCCTTCCCGGCTTGACGATGGGCATGCCCACGGCTCCCACATCTTCATAGTGCTCTCCGCGGTTGATCGCATACCCTTGTTCACGCACTCTGACGAGCCGCTCGCGCACGCGTTGCGGATCGGTCAGTGTCTGACTGGTAAAGTGTTCTAGCTGCCCCATGTTGAGAAAGGATTCAATGTAATCGTCGTGCTGGTGGGCCAGCAAGCTAAGCCCGACGGCCGTCGAATGCAAAGCGATCGTGCCGCCTGGTTCTACGACTACTTTAATTGGCGCGCGCCCATCGTGAGCGGCCAAATAGACGATTTCATATCCGAATAGTTTTCCCAGATAAAAATTATAAGGAAATTTCTCAGAATAGTTCCTGAAGATTTTCTGTGCGATGCTGGATATCGGGTTGTGCATCGTGTATAACTCTGCCAGCCGCATCACCTTGGGGCCTAGCGCGTAGCGCTGCGTATCGTGATCCTGCTCTAAATACCCAATATTTGCCAGGGTCGTCACCAGACGGTGCACCGTCGCCGGATTAAGGTCTAGCTTCCGCCCCAACTCTCGCACGCCCCATTCGCTACGATGGCTGGTGAATTGCTCCAGGATCATCAATCCTCGCGCCAACGTCTGGCTGGGCTGCTCCTCGACCGATATCTGATTCAATGTTCTTGCCTCCTCTCTTTCTCGCCGATCCCCGACCGCAATGGAAGCCGCCACTGACACTCACCGCATCCCTTTTGCGCTCGTTCTTCACTATTTTGCCTCAAGTTCGGGCAAAGCGCTTGACACTATCGCAAACTTGTGTAATCATTCCAGTATGCCAGTATG
>CAYSMQ010000110.1:0-12365 GCA_964432035.1 uncultured Ardenticatenaceae bacterium | reverse complement strand
ATCGCCAGTAGATTGACGCCATACTGCTGGCGTAGATTCAAGCTGCGTACCGTTTCGCCAACCATCAGTGATTCTGGTCGCACGACGGCTTCGATAATACGAATGGCATCACTCTGCAATACTTCTTGCGTCACGTCCTGGTCCAGGTCGCCTACCAGTTCCAGATCCAGCCTATTGGTGAAGGTCTTGAGGTCTTCCGTACGCGCCTCGACAATCAGTATGTCACCGGCCAGCACAGCTTCGTAACTTGACGGCGCAGCGACCGGTGTATCACCGCGCACCAGCCCCACCACAACAACCTCTGTATCGGCCGTCATCGGTATGTTAGACAACGAGCGCCCCACAAGAGCAGACTCTTGCGGAACACGCACTTCAGTCACGTATCTCTCTATCTCGAACATATCGTGGCGCAAGGCGCGGCCCTTGCGAACCGGCACCAGGCGCCAACCGACAAGAATGATAAACAGCATTCCCGCTAGCGCCACACCCAGGCCCACGGGCGTAAAATCAAACATGCGAAATGCTTCTTGTCCGTTTCCCGCGCGGAACGTGGCGATGATGATGTTCGGCGGCGTCCCTATTAGCGTCGTCAGCCCACCCAGCAGCGACCCGAAGGCTACGGGCATAAGAAATATGGAAGGCGAGTGCCCGTGCCGGCGCGCCATACGGATACTCACGGGCATCATCAAGGCCAGCGCGCCGACATTGTTCATAAAGCCCGAGAGAAAGGTGACCAGCGCCGTCAGTACCGCTACCTGGGCGGCGGGGCTATCGCCCGCTCGCCCCAGGCGGTGCGCAATGGCATCTACTACGCCGGAATTAGTGAGCCCGCGACTGACCACAAGCACGGCTGCAACCGTAATGACTGCCGGGTGGCCAAAACCGGCAAACGCTTGATCGCCGGGAATGATGCCCGTCACCGTTACGGCCAACAAGGCAAGCAAGGCCACGACATCGTAGCGCCATCTACCCCATACAAATAGAATCAGTGCCAGGAAAAGGACGGCAAAGACGATGATCGCTTCGATCATTTGTTATTTTGTGCGCATGTTCGCCTGATTCGTCCACGTGCTACGTGTGTCATATCGACGTTTAACAGACTTCAGTTAATCCGGTTCGATTGTAAGAGAAACGACTTGTCGCCACTTATCCCGCGCCCTATTCAGGCTCGACCGTACTCGACTCGCGGTCGTAACTATCGGCCAGTTCGTCCAGGACTGTGCCCGACCAGCGCTCCACGTCACGACGATAGGCAGCGCGCGCCAGCATGTGCGTAGCGATTGGTGCGGTCAGAAAGAAGAAGACGACGACTAAGATTGCTCTGGTAATTGCAGCCGACGTGCCGAAATAGATGACCGTGGCAAGAAGGATAGCCGTGATGCCCAAGGTCGTCGACTTCGTCGCGCCGTGCATGCGCGTATACAGGTCCGGCATGCGGTTGAGCCCGATCGCTGCAACCAGAATGAAAATGGTGCCAAATGTGATGAGAATAACCACCAACAATTCTTGAACAGTCATAGATCCTTTCCCTGTTCAATGAAGCGCGCGAAGGCGATAGTTGCGATGAAGGCCAGCAGGGCCACAACGACGGCCACATCTAGAAATACGGCGCGATTGACCTGAATGCTGTAGACGGCGGTCAGCGCCACGATATGAATGCCGATCTGGTCCAGGGCCACAACGCGGTCGGGCAGCGATGGCCCACGCAAGAGACGCACGACGCACAACCCCGCGGACAGGGACAGCACCAGAAGTACGATATCCAGTACAGCGCTCATCGCAATACCTCAAGTACCCGTCGTTCGAAACCATTCTTAATCGAGGAACGAAATTCCTGGGCATCCTCTAGCACCATGGTGTGCACGTAAAGCGTGCGGCGATCGTCCGATATATCTAATGTCAGCGTCCCTGGCGAAAGGGTGATCAGATTGGCCAACAACGCAATCTCCAAGTCGCTTCTTGCATCCAGAGGAACCGCCACGACGCCGGGGCGCAACCGGGGCCGTGGCTGCACAATGAGCCAGGCGACGGCCAGGCTGGCAGTGAAAATCTCCCACAAGGCAAAGCCCAAAAAGCGGACAACCTGTACCATTTTACGCACATAGGTGACCTGCCCCAGCGCTCGCTCGCCAATGGCAATAACCACATAACCGAGCACGAGTCCCACGACGAAGTGACCGCCGCGCAGTTCCCCCTGCAAGAATGTCCAGACCAGGGCCAGAAAGATATTCAAAAGAAATGAACGCGTCATAATCTACTGTCCTAGGACCGCCCGCACATATTCTATTGGCGCCAACAACTGTCCTCCAGCAACGTGAGCCAGGTCAAGCGCCGGACCCGCGCCCAGGCCCATCAGCACGCTCAGGACAATTAATATGGCCGCCGGTGCCACCAACCCCACGTAGGACGCCGGAGCTGATACCGGTGCGGCGACTTCAGGTGCTTTTTCCCAAAATACGGCAGTCCAGATCTTCATTAAGTAAAAGAGGGTGAGCAGGCCGACAATGAGGCTCACGGCGGCTATGGCGTAACGTCCCTGATCCAGTGCGCTTGTAAGGAGCGCCAGCTTGCCGAAAAATCCGCTGAAGGGAGGAATGCCTGCCATGGAAAACGCCGCCAGCAAGAAAAGTGTGGCCAACACCGGTCGTCGCTTTAGCTGGCCCCCCATGTACGGTAGATCGCCGCTGCCGCTCACTTCTTCCAGAGCGCCACCGAGCATAAGTAGCGCTGTCTTGACAATAATGTGATGTATGACGTAAAAGATGCCTCCCGCAAGTCCGAGTGAACTGAACAGCCCCAGCCCCATGAGCATGTAACCGACCTGACTAATAATGCCAAACGAGAGAATGCGGCGAACATTGTTTTGCGAAATTGCCCCTAAGGCGCCAACCACCATGGTTAACCCCGCCAGAAGTAACAACAGGTCGTGAATGTACGGCGGTTGGCCCACGAAGAGGAGTGTAAACACACGGTATAGGGCATACACGCCCACTTTTGTTAACAACCCGCCAAAAAGGGCCGTTACGGCGACAGGCGGGGCGTGGTACGACGCCGGCAACCAGAAGAAGAGCGGGAAAATTGCGGCCTTAATGCCGAAAGATAGCAGAAAGAGCATTGCCAGCGCCGATAGCAGGCGCGAGTCGGGCACGGCGCCTGCCAAAACCGTGGCCAAATGCGCCATATTAAGGGTACCGGCGGCGCCGTAGATCAGTCCGACCGCAATAAGGAAGAACGTGGAGGAAACCAGGTTGATCACCACGTATTTCAGGCCGCCCTCAAGCTGGTCGCGCTCGCCGCCCAGCGTCATCAGTCCAAACGAGGCGATGAGCATCACTTCAAACCAGACGTAAAGGTTGAAAAGGTCCCCGGTAAGGAATGCCCCGTTGACGCCAAGCAGTAGAAAGTGGTAAAGCGGATAAAACGCAAACCGCTCCCGCAGCACGTCCAGCGAGGCAAAGGTGTAGATCAGGACGACCCAGCCCATCAGCGCAGACAGCGTTAACATAATGGCGCTGAGCAGGTCGACCGTCAGGGCAATGCCAAAGGGCAACGGCCATCCACTGACGTTGGTCACTTGAATGCCGTCTTGCCACACTAGCACCAAAAGGTAGATGGCGTAAGCGAGACCGGCCGTCGTGCCCAGCAGGCTCACCAGGCGCGCCGGGCGCCGGCGATGCCCGGCAAGTAGCGTAACGATTCCAGTGAATAGCGGAATTAGCAGTGGTGCAACAATATGTTCCGTCACCGGTCCGTGCTCTCCATCTCCTGTAGGTCATCCGTGCCCACGACCTGATCCGCGCGATAGGCCAACACCAGGGTAAAGGCGTTAAGGCTAAAGCCGATGACGATGGCTGTCAGAATGAGCGCCTGCGGTACCGGATCTGCGGCGACCGCGGCTTCTTCTTCCAACCCAATAATCGGCGGCGCCCCGCGACGCAAACCGCTTAATGTAAACAGCAAAAGGTTGGCGCCGTGAGCCAGCAGCATCAAACCAAGCAGCAACTTTGTAATGCTGCGCCGCAAAATGAGGTAGGTTCCGCTGGCGAAGAGCGCGCCAATGGCAATAGCTAGTATCGCCTCCATTCTTCCTCCTCCGCCTGAAAGGCGCTAACTTCTTCGGCCATTAGGAGAATGACCTCTACCGCCATGCCAATCACCACCAGGTAGACGCCAATATCGAAAAGGAGCGGCGTTCCAAGCTTTAATTCGCCGAACCCCGGCGCCGGAAATGTCACCCAGATCCCCGTGAGAAAGGGTTCTCCGGCTAGCATGCCTACGACACCTGCCGCTGCCGCCACCAGCAAACCGACTGGTAACAGCAGCCGAAACGTGATAGGAAAATCATCACGTACGTGCTCTTCGCCACGCGCCAGCAACTGCAGCAGAACGGCCGCCGCCGCCACCAGCCCGCCAATAAAACCGCCGCCGGGCAGGTTGTGACCGCGCAGCAATAAAAATATCGAGAAGAGAAGCAGCACCGGCAACATCAGACGTGCGCCGACGCGCAGAATAAGTGATTCCATTACGGCTCCTCCCGCCTTTTAGGGTCTGTCAGGCGCAACTTCAGCAGCCCGAAGACACCTAATAGAGCAATGACCAACACGGTTGCTTCACCCAGGGTATCCAGAGCGCGAAAATCGACCAGAATGACGTTGACCACGTTTGCGCCAAAGGCCGTGGGAACGCTCTGCTCCAGATAGAAATCTGACACGACGGAGAGTCGCTCCGCCGGTCTTTCCGCCAGCGAAAGCAAAGTCAGAATTGTCACCAACCCGCCCACGCCGGCGGCAATGGCTACGTCGCGCCAACGGGCCAGGCGCGAACTGCGCTCGCGGAAAAAGAGAGGTAAAAAGTAAAACACCAGCAGCAGAAGGGTAACGGTCAGCGTTTCTACCAGAAGCTGTGTTAGCGCCAGATCGGGACCGCTATAGATGACGAAGAATAGTGCCATCAGAAAACCAACCGTCCCCAGGCTGGCGATTGCTGCCAGGCGCGCCCGTAGCAAGGCCACTGACAACGCAGAGCCGATTAACAGTACCGCCGCCACAACCTCGTACACAGGTACATTACGCAGTGATCCCGGTACGGGAAAATCGCCCGGAACTGAAAGGAGCGCATAGCCGACCAGCAAAATCATGGTGCCCAGAATCATGATCAGGTAGTGACGCAGAACACCGGTCTGAAACAGTCCGGTCAACCTGACGGCGACCTGGTTTAGAAGCGCCAACCCGCCGTCGTATAAACCACCGACCCGGATGCGCGAAGGCCACCCAGATTGCCAGCGGCGAACCGGCGTACTCACCAGGAAGAGAACGGCACCGACCAGGATGGCAATGAGACTCATCAACGCCGGCAGGTTGAATCCGTGCCACAATGCCAGGCTAACGGTATACGGCTCACCATAGGAGGCCAGCGTCGCACCGGCAACGACAGTCTCCAGCGCATCCAGCAGCGGAGGCGCCACCAGAATAAGGGAGAGCACAGAAAGCGTCACAGGCGCCAACAACATGGTCCAGGGAGCTTCATGTGGTGTCTTCGCCAACTCCCTTTTCGGTCCCAGAAAGACGCCGAAGGCCACGAGCAGACCGTAGCCGAGTGTGAAAATGCCGACGCCGACGGCTATTGCCGGCGCAAGCCACGCGGGCAAGAAGCTCGCCGGAAGCGCCAACACGGACTCAAACAACGTCTCTTTAGCCACGAAACCTAAGAACGGGGGCAATCCAGACATCGAGGCCAGAGCCAGGAACATGAAGGCCCCGGTGTAGGGCAAGGCGCGCATGAGCCCCCCGAGCTCGCGCATGTCGCGCGTGCCCGTTTCGTGTTCGATGATGCCCACAAACAGGAATAATGCCCCCTTGTACAGGGCGTGCGCCACAATGGCCACCATGGCTGCCTTAAGGGCCAATCCGCTACCGATGCCGATTAAAGCCACGATCCAACCGAGAGAACTTATCGTAGAATAGGCCAGCAGAGCCTTCAAGTCATTCTGAGAAAAGGCCAGGTAAGCGCCGACGAACATGGTAACCAGGCCCACAATGCCCACAATGTAATACCATAGCTCTGTCCCACCCAGGGCCGGGTGAAGGCGGGCCAGCAAATAGATACCGGCCTTAACCATTGTGGCCGAATGCAGGTAGGCGCTGGCGCCCGCGGGCGCTTGCATGGCGTCTGGCAACCAGATGTGGAACGGTACCTGCGCCGATTTTGTGAAAGCGCCAAGCAAGACGAGCAGTAAAATGGGCGTGTAGAGCATGTGAGAGCGCAGGAGGTCGCCTTGCGTAAGGATCTCGCCAATATCCATCGTTCCGCCGGTAAGTCCCAGGAGCACCAACCCGGCGAGCAGCGCCAGGCCGCCGCCCGCGGTAATCAGCAACGCCTTGAGCGCCCCATAGCGAGAACTTTCACTCTCGTGGTAAAAGCCGATCAGCAGATAGGAGCTGATGCTGGTTAGCTCCCAGAATACATAGAGGCTGATCAGATCGTCCGCCAGCACGACGCCCAGCATGGCACCCATGAAGAGGAGCGTATAGGCTTGAAATCGGCCTAACGTGTCATAGCCTCGCAAATAGTCGGCGCTGTAGATGACGACCAATGCGCCAATACCGGTCACCACTAGGGCAAAGAGCAGGCTCAGGCCGTCCAGGCGTAAGGCAAAAGAAACGTCAAGGCGCGGCGCCCAGGCGTAAGAAAAGCGAATGATCTGACCGTTGGCAACGGCGCCACCTTGCGAGAGAAACCAGACAAAAACCGCCGCCGGACCCGCCGCCAGCATCCACCTTGTGGGTGCTCCCAGCCGGCGCTGCATTGGCGCGGCAATGGCAGCAAGCAGAAATGCGGAAAGGACAGCCAGAAGTAGCATCATAAGCGCAGAGACGGTTTGACGACGTTGGCAATGGCGCTACTGAGCCGGCCCCCAACGTCCAGTAGCCATCAGGCGATTTAGTATAGCCAGGGCGCGCAACTTCGTCAACGCGCCCTGGCTGTCCGGGCCTGTCTATCACCGTCCATAGAAGCTCGCTAGATGCGCTTCAAAGCGAACACCTGGTCGCCAGTATTGATGCCTTCTGCTGAAATCAATGGAAGACGCTGTCCGTTACGCGCTACGATGAGGGGTAGCAGCGCCTCAGCCGTTTCGTCTTGTAGCGTCAGTAGCTCATGCAACTGCTCGTCGCCGTTGTTCTCCAGGACGATCTCATTTACCTGGTTGGTCCGCACCCAGTGGTCCCACTGCTTGATGTTCTCCCAGGCTTCGGGCAAGGTGTTTACTCCCGTCTGATTGGCCAGGGTGCGCAATGACGCGTCTCCGATAGGGGTGAGGACGTAGACATCTGGCGTCTGGAACCGTTCGCGAGCCATTTGCGCCGCCAGCACGTTCACTTCCGGATTGGTCGTGAGGGCAATGAACTGGCGGGCGTGGGCCAATTGCGCTTCGGCAAGAATCTCCTCGTCCAACGCGCTGCCGCACACGATGTTCAGGCCGGCCTCCTCAGCCCTCTCGCAACGCTGGCTATTTCTGTCCACAAGCCAGACCGGTCCTGCTTCGGCGAGCGCCAAGGCCAGACGACGCGCCGTAGGACCGGCCCCGACGATGACGGTGCCATCACGTTCATCTTTCGATCGCACCAGTTCGCCGCGCTCCTGCAGCCAGTCTGTGGTCAGCTTCAGGAAAATGGGCACGGTCGCCGTCGTGGCAATGGCCATGAAGACGAGAATAGAAAAGATCTCGGGCGAAATGATACCCATGGCCAGACCAATCTCGGCGATAATGATTTCAACCGCGCCACGACCGTTCATGCCGGCGCCAACGGTAATTCCTTCGCGCCAGCCATGGCCGCTGGGCAGATAGAAGAGGGCCGTACCAAAGATCTTACCAAGCGTTGCCACCACGGTGACGGCCACCAGTAGAAGCAAATCGGTTTGGAAGACGCCGAGCGACACGTGGAAGCCGGCAGTCACAAAGAAGATTGGCGCCAGGAACCCAATGGAAACGTCGTGCACCAGTTCGTTAAGCTGGTGCGATAGTTTTCGCTCCAGAACAGTTCCTTCGCGCAGGAAAAGACCCGCCAGGAAGGCGCCCAGAATGGCGTGCAAACCGGCCAGTTCCGCCATCTCGGCGAAGATCAGGGCAATGATCAAGATCAACGTAGCGTTAAAGGTCCGGCCGGTTAGTCCCGCTTGCTTCAGCCGTCGCCAGAGAGGCGGGAATACCTTCAGACCGAGGAACGTTGTGGCGGCAAAGAAAAGCACGGCTCGCAATGCCGTCATGCCCAGTGCAGCCACGTCAAGCGTTCCCGCGTCCAAGACGCCGACGATTACGGCAAACGCCAACAACGCCAGCGTGTCGGAGATAAGCGCCCCGGCCATCAAAACGTGAGCCACACGCGTATCTAACAACTTGAGATCGACGAGGATACGCGACTTCGTAGCCAGCGAGGTGATGCCGGCGGCGATACCGATGAACAAACCGGCGCCCACCGTGCCGCCAAGGCCCACGACAACCAGATAAGCCAGCACGAACGGCGTGACAAAACCGCCAATGGCCGCCAACGTTCCGGCCCACGAAGCCTTAAACAACTCTTTGGGGTCGATCTCCATGCCGATGTAGAGCATCATCAGCAGGACGCCGACCTCTGCTAGAACATCCAGGGCTGCGCTGCCCTCGACAAGCCCCAGCAACGGCGGCCCCAGAATGATGCCCGCCATCAGCTCGCCAAAGATCGATGGGTAGCCCATGCGGGCCACGATTGACCCGGCGACCCAGGCGGAGATTAAAACGATCAGTAGATTAACAATGCTAAATTCCATCAGCTTTCCCTCTTTATATTCTTGTGCCGGATATCGAGTTCAGATCTAGTGTCAACCATGAGCCTGACGTTGAAAGACTTGTTGCTGCCCCTGCTTAGACGTCGCATCGGAACCTTTAACAGTGGTCACGGCGTCGGTCTCGTGCGCATCGTAGAATGATTCTCCGGCGGTGGCGCCGCGCTCGTCAGACGGTGGGCTGGTTGCTTGCTCGCCGATCCGGAACCGTTTAAGTCCCAGCTGCAGCAAGATGCCCAAGAAAATGGCAATTACTGCTTCGACTATTCCGCCACGCAGTAGAGACATGCCGCCGCCCCAGACGAGGCCCAGGGATACAATGATTGCTAAGTAGTAAACGGCTGCTCTAGCGCGCTGTCTACGCTTCGTATTTCTTGTCATAGTATGCTCTTTCCTTCGGTCTGTTCTTCCGACCACAGGGCCGGATATCGGGCAACAAAAACCGGCGCCGCTGTCCACTTCACAAGCGGTACAATAAGGCTTTCCAGGTGACCGTTTAACAACCGTCCTGGTGGTTCGGCGCTGGTCACTACCAGGTCATAGTCACTGCGCGCCACTTCCTGACGCACCTGCTGTGCCAGTGCCCCTTGCCGCAAACGCAACATGGCCCCAATATCAAGCGAAACCAATTTGTTCAAAACCTGCCGCACGTAACGGCCCGGTATGGTGTCGCGTGCCAGGATGTCGGCCAATTGGCTGTCGTAGTGCTCCTTCTGTCCCACTTCTGGGGGCAGCACAACTAACAACGTAACCTGGCTGCCGGCGCGCTGCGCCAGGCGCACGCCCCACTCCACTGTGGCGCGATCGGTAGCCTGGCCTCGCATTAACAACAAGATGCGGCGAATGGGCCAGGATACGTGGCGGGTGATCAACAGCGAAGGGAGCCGCAGCTCGCCGGCGCCACGGATCAAATCCACGGGTGGAAGCCCATCGGTTAAAAACACATCGCACCTGTCCGAGAGCGTGTCCAGAAAGGCGCCGGCCTCTTGTGCACACGTAGGCGCCTGCAAATCAAAGAGGCGGGCCTCCAACAAAGTGGCCATTCGGCGGGCGTACAACTGCGACGCGCGGTGCGTCTCGGATTGCTCATTCGATCGCCCTGGCGCTATACAGCGCACAAAGACAGGCGATGCTTCGCCGGCAGGCAGGGCCTGCCACGCGTCGCGAGACCACGCTTCAATGTGCTCTTTTGGCTCTCCGGCAAGTTGATCTTCCATACCGTTGCCAGAATACCAGCCGGCCGTAACAGCCAGCGTCACATTGAGATCACAATTCTGTTATAAGACGGTGGAAGGGAGCGCCTGACTCAGCGGTAACCGCAGTCAGGCCAAGATGAAGGTTTAATTTAGCGCCAGGAATTTAGCTGCGAGGCTCTTTTACGAACCCATATCCGATACCCGACACTGTCTCGATGTAGTCGGGATCTGACGGGTCAGGCTCTATCTTGTTGCGCAAACGGTGCACCAGCTGGCGCAGCATGTTGCGCGATGCGCGATCAGGCCCCCAGACGTGATCGACAAGCGCGTCCGTTGTCAGCACGTGCCCGGCATTGACCATCAGATAATCGAGCAGGCGAGATTCCAATGGCGTTAACGAAATGGGCTCGCCGTCGTTCACGCGCACTTCGCGCCGGCCTATATCCAATTTCAAGCCGCTGACCTCACGACGACTGGGAACCGGCTCGGATTGCGAGCTGGCAGCGAATCGCCGCAAGACCGCCTGCGTACGCGCCACCAGTTGGCGAGGGCTGTAAGGCTTTGTAATGTAATCATCGGCGCCGATTTCCAGACCGAGCACGATGTCGTCCTCCTCGCCGCGCACGGTCAGCAAGATGATGGGCACGTCCGACTCCTGGCGAATGTCGCGACAGATGTCAAACCCGTTGTCATCGGGCAAGTTTACGTCAAGAATGATCAAATCCGGTTCGTCCTGACGCCACCGGCGGCGCGCCGTGGCGCCATCGAAGGCCTGGATAACGTCGAACCCCGCCCTTTGCAGGGTGAAGACCATGATTTCGGCTAGCACCCGATCATCATCAACGACCAGGATTTTCACGACTCCTCCGCTACCGGTAGAGTAAACCAGAAGCGCGCCCCACCCTCTTTGCGCTCCTCGACGCCGACGGAACCGCCATGCGCCTCGATAATCGCTTTGACGACCCACAGCCCCAGCCCGATTCCGTACTTGCCCTTATCAGCCTGAGAACCGTAGTGTACAAAACGGTGAAAGAGATCGTCTTTGAACTCATCTGGAACGCCGGGACCCTCATCGGAGACGTGTGCCAAAATGTGATCGTTGGCGCGCGTTACTTCTAGCGTGATTTCAGAATCTTCTGGGCCATACTTGTTGGCGTTTGAAAGTAAGTTGATCAGAACCTGCACCACGCGGCGTGCGTCGGCCTGCACCACGGGAATATTAGAGGGCAGACTGACGGATAGATGCTGGTCATATTTCTCCAGCAGTGGCTGCATAGAGCGTGCCGCTTCGGCGATTATTTCGCCCAGATCGGCCGGCGCCGGTGACACTTGAAAGCGACCCGCTTCCAGGCTGGCGCTTTCCAACAAGTTGTCAACCAGTGTCTGTAAGTTAAATATACCCAGGTGCAACCAGCCCAGCATCTGCCTCAGTTCTTCTTCCGAAACGGTGTCCGTCTGGTCCAAGAGAAGTTCGACAGAAGCGCCCAACGCGGTCAGCGGTGTGCGGAATTCGTGCGTCACGTTAGCCATGAAGTGATTGATTAGGCGCCGGTAGGCCTCCTCCTCGCTAACGTCGCGAAAGACGAGCGCCACGCGGGCGTTGCCGGCCTCTGGCGGCGCCAACTCTGCCCGCGTCACACTGATGGTCAAGGGACGCCCGTCGGCAGCCACAATGGGAATGCGACGCTGGCTCCCCGGCTTGGGCACCAATTCGCTAAATGGCAGCGCGTCCTCCGCCGTTTGAAAAACCTCATTACAATGTTTGCCAAGCGCATCCGCCTGGCGCGTGCTGGTGATTTGCTCGGCGCCTCGTGAGTAGAACGTCACACGACCCTGGTGGTCCAACGTCACAATCCCTTCGACAATGGCCTGCAACAAGTTTTCAATCCAGGCCTTCTCGCCTTCCAGACTTTCCAGCGTCCCGCGTAGGTCGACGCGCGCCTGCTCCAGCGCATATGCTACCCTGGAGACTTCCTGCACTCTCGTCTCAACCTCAATCGGCGAACTAAGATCGCCACGGCTAAAGGCGGCGGCCTCGTCGGCAAGGTCGGTCAAAGGTCTGGAGATGCGCCGCGCCACAATGATACTTAATATGGAGCTGAGCAACGTTACGACGAGGATGCTTATGACTTGTGTGCGCACGAGCATCTGCTGTGTGCGGGCAATACCCGACGCCGTCAACGCTACCTCGTCCTGCAAACCGGCCTGCGCCAGATCGAGACGGGTGGCATAATATGGCTCCCCATTCAAGTTGTATTGGAACTGCTGCTCTCCCTCGACGCGGTCGGCGTCATACGACCGTCTATCAGACAGTTCGTTCCAGTAGGTCACGCCGGCTGCCAGGCTCGT
>CAYSMQ010000109.1:0-12380 GCA_964432035.1 uncultured Ardenticatenaceae bacterium | reverse complement strand
GTGTGGTTCGACATCGAGGGTGACCAGTTGCTCTTTACGACGTGGCACGAGACGGTGAAAGCGTCCAATCTGCAACACTCGCCGCAGGTGGCCGTTTGTGTGGATGATGAAGAACCGCCATTCTCCTTCGTCGTCGTGGAAGGAACGGCGCAGATCGAAGAGGAAGCGCCTGACTTGAAGTATTGGGCCACCCGTATTAGCGGGCGATACATGGGCGCGGATCAGGCCGAGGCCTTTGGGCAGCGCAACGCCGTGCCGGGGGAGTGGTTGGTGCGGGTCACGATGGAGAAGATGATCGGCGAAAAGGATCTCGCCGACTAGCCGGTCTGACGCGGAAGACGCCGGCGCCAAAATGGCGATCTGAAGACCGCGCCAGCGAGAGAAGATAACATTGCGGACATTGCGCGCGTGGGAATGGGCTTTGCTGGTGGGGATGCTGGCCCTCTTTGCAGCACAGGCCCTCTACAGCTCACCTCAAAAGTCGGCTGCCTTAGACGAAGAGTACCACCTGGCAGCCGGCTACGCCTATTTGAAGACCGGCGATATCCGTATGAGCAGGAGCCACCCTCCGCTCATCAATGTGCTCAGCGCCTTGCCCCTATTGGGCCGCAGCGACGTCACCCTGCCCCTCGACCATCCCTCCTGGGAAGCGGCCGATTACTTTATCTTTTCCGACGTCTTCATGTGGCAGGCAGGCAACGACGCGCAGGCGATGCTGGTCACTGCGCGTGTGCCCATCGTCTTGCTGGGCGTGCTGCTGGCAGCGGCGAGCTTCTGGTGGGCGCGGCAGTGGGCCGGCGCGGCGGGCGGTTGGGCGGCGTTGTTCTTGGCCACGGTTGATCCCAATTTGCTGGCCAATTCGCGCCTGGTCACCACCGACCTGGGCCTGACGCTCTTCTTTTTTGTGGCAGTATGGCTCCTCTGGCGCTGGTTGCAGCAACCGACGACGCCAAATCTCATTCTGGCAGGCATCGCCGCGGGCCTGGCCAGCGCCAGCAAGTTTACCGGATTGATGATTTGGCCCGTGTTCGCGGCGTTGGTCCTCGTTTATCCAGACGACGGGGCGCGCCGGCAGGAGCGGCTGTTGGGACTGGTGGGCATGGGTCTGGCGGGATACGCTGCCCTGTGGGCCGTGTTCGGTTTTGACGTGGGAGCGGTACCTGGCAGTGGATTGGACATCCCTATCGCCGCGCCCTTTTACCCCTATAGTGTGTGGGACACCTTCATGGTCATCGAAGACCAGCCCAAAACGGCGTACTTGCTGGGCCAAACCTCGCCGCGCGGCTGGTGGTATTACTTTCCCGTGGCCCTGGCGGTGAAGACGCCGCTGCCGATGCTCTTGCTGGCGCTGGCAGGGCCGATTGTCGCCGCGCGTGATCGCGGTTGGCGTCGCTCCGCACCTCTTTGGCTACCGCCCACACTTTTCCTGCTGCTGTCCATGACAGGACGCATCACCATCGGCTACCGGCACATTTTGCCGCTGGCTCCCTTCTTGATCGTTCTAGCCAGCATCTCCGCGCAAAAGTTGTGGCGCGAGGGGACGCAGCCGGGCGCCTGGCGCGTGGCGCTGGTTGCGCTGCTGGCGTGGCAGGCCATCGATGTCTTGCGTCTGCTTCCGCACCAGGAGGCGTATTTCAACCCACTTGCCGGCGGGCCTGAAGGCGGCGGACGGGTGCTGGCCGATTCCAACCTGGATTGGGGGCAGGATCTTATTCTCCTGCGCCGGCTGCTGCAGGAGCGCGGCATCGACCAACCGTATCTGGCCTACTTCGGCACCGCGCTGCCCGAAGCCTACGGGCTCTCCTACAAACCGCTGCCCGCCTTCCTGCGCTTCACGACAGGGCCCGAAGTTGACGCCTATAACCCGTACACACCGCCGCCCGGTTGGTACGCCATCAGTCGCAGCAGCCTGCGCCTGGGCCTCCTGCACCAGAACGTGGACATCTACGACTACTTTCGCGACAAAGAGCCCGTCGCGCGCGCCGGTTATTCCATCAACCTCTACGAGGTCAGCTATGCGCCCGACACGGCGGTCGAGCGTACCGTGGTCAGCGGCGTCTCGGTCGCCGATCTCGGGCCCGAAGAGCTAGGAGTGAGCCCGGGACGCCGGCTGCTGGTCAAGTGGACGGCAAACGGCGACACAACGATCGTTCCGGCCGGGCGCGCGGATGAAGCGCCGGACCCGGCACAGAGCGTCGGGGCCAATTTCGAGGGTGCGTTCACGCTCGTTGGCTACGATCTGAAGACGGACGCCATCGAGGCCGGGTCGCCGCTGGAAATCACGTTGACCTGGCGCGTGGGAAGCGCAGAGGTGGCCCAACCCTCCCCGGCGACGGCGGCGCCCCTGGCGGCTTTTGTGCACCTCTCCTCAGAAGATCCCGCCGATATCTTGGCGCAGCATGACGGATGGGGCGCAGCGCTGAGGGGCCTGGAACGGGACGATCTGATCCGGCAGCGTGTGACGCTTCAGATACCGCAGGAACCCGAGCGCGACAGCTATTACATCCAGGTGGGGCTATACTCGCCGCAATCGGGCCGACGGCTGGCAATAAGCGCCCGGGACGAGTCCTACGTGCGGCTCGGTCCCTTTGGACCGTCAGAGAATCCATAAGGCCGGTTTTGGCCTAACGGCCCAGGGGCGTACAATTGGCAGACCGGGATCCAGCCGGACGACGTGTGTACTGACAATGAGTAGGAGAGGCCAGTGAATCTGATTTTTCATATCACGACCTACAAGGCGTGGGCAGAGGCCATGGCAACCGGCCGCTACGAGCCCGAGTCGCTGGGGCGCGAAGGGTTTATCCACTGCTCAACGCGCAGCCAGCTAATTGGCGTTGCCAACAGCGTGTTTCACGGCGAGCATGGGCTGGTCGTTCTTTGCATCGACGCCGATCAGGTGCAGGCAGAGATGCGCTACGAAGACTGCTATGAAACGGGCATGAAATTCCCGCACATTTATGGCCCGCTCAGCATAGACGTCGTCGTTCAGATCTTGCCTCTGGTGCCGGATACAGACGGAAAATTTTCGCTTCCTCCGGCCCTGGCTAAAAAACCGGCGTCGTTACGCTGCGATTATCCCATTCTGGAGTTCGATCCGGCGTGCGAAGCGCTCATCGAACCAGAGAATCTCTTGCAGCCCATCGACATTGCCGAACACTGCGTGCTTTGCTTCTTCCAGGACGTCAATACACATCTTAAAGAGCAAGGGCGGCTGACGGTCGTTCACAAGCTTGGCTCCGAAATCGGCGACAACCCTTTGTATGAAATGGACGTAGACGGCCGGCGGCTGGCGGTCGTTCACCCGGGCGTAGGAGCGCCGTTGGCGGCGGCCTTCCTCGAAGAGCTGATTGCCCTGGGTTGTCGCAAGTTTATTATTTGCGGCGGATGTGGCGTCTTGGACGGCGAACTGGGGCTGGGACACATCATCGTGCCCGCTACCGCCGTGCGCGACGAGGGCACGTCATACCATTATCTGCCGCCAGCGCGCGAAGTCGCCGCCAGTCCGGCAGGGGTGGAAGCGATTGA
The DNA here is from genome assembly GCA_964432035.1 of uncultured Ardenticatenaceae bacterium. GTDB lineage: Bacteria > Chloroflexota > Anaerolineae > Promineifilales > Promineifilaceae > JAAYYY01. The sequence continues at coordinate 8,855 of CAYSMQ010000109.1, read as the reverse complement.
GAAAGTGTTGCAACGGGACAACGTCGATTACGTCGTGGGCAAGACGTGGACGACCGACGCCGTTTATCGTGAAACACCGGGCAAGATAAGCCTGCGCCAATCCGAAGGGTGCATCGCCGTGGAGATGGAAGCCGCCGCCTTTTTTGCCGTGGCCCAATTCCGCGATGTCGTGGCGGCGCAGATCCTGTACGGGGGCGACGATGTGAGCAGCGAAACGTGGGACTCACGCCACTGGCAAAAGCAAACGGGCGTGCGTGACAAAGTATTCTGGTTGGCGGCGGAGGCCTGCCTGGAAATATGACAAGACCCGGTCGCGTGACCGGGCCTTGTTCTAATGATTATTGTTCCTGATACCTATTGGGCCGTGTAGCCGCCGTCTACCAAAAGCGAAGCGCCCGTGACAAAGGATGCCTCGTCGGAGCAGGCCCAGACGATCATGGTTGCCACTTCTTCGGGCGTTCCCATGCGCTGCATGGGGTGTAGCGACGAAATGTAGGTGTGCATCTCGCTGCCTTCTGCCATGCCCGCATTCTCCAGCATAGGGGTGTAGATGAAGCCGGGGCAGACGACGTTGACGCGAACGCCCAGCGTGGCGTATTCCATGGCGGCAGACTTGGTGAGCCCCACGACGCCGTGCTTGGCGGAGACGTAAGCGGCGGCGTTGGCAAAGCATACTTTGCCGAGAATCGAAGCGACGTTGACGATGGCGCCGCCTTCGTTCTCCAACATGGCCTCGATCTCGTGCTTCATGCATAACCAGACGCCGGTCAGATTGACGCCGATGACGCGATCCCAGCCCTCTTCAGTGATCTCGGCAGTGGGCACGGATTCTCCACCGATGCCCGCGTTGTTAACTGCGTAATCCAGGCGGCCAAACCGTTCGACTGTCTTATCGACTAACTCTTTGACTTGTGCGCTCTCCGAGACGTTAGTCTTGACAAAAAGCGCGCTCCCACCGGCGCCCTCGATTGCCTGCACGGCTTCCTTTCCCGCCGTTTCGTCGAGATCGGCGAGGACGACGCTGGCGCCATTTTCTGCGAATAGCCGGGCCGTATGTAATCCAATGCCGGAGCTGGCGCCGGTCACGATCGCTACTTTACCTTCCATGTTTGCCATTTGATACCTCCAACGGGCTGTAAGTGCCTCGTAAATTTCTGCTGTGTATTCAGAGTAAAGAGCGTTGATCAGAATGTTATTATTTTGCCAACTTTACTCTATGTAGACAGAGGATATCACGGACAAACAGTGGCCATTAGTGAGGTTAATCACCCGCGGCACGACATGTGTCACAGTTATTGTCATGACAACAATAATGGGTCTGCTGTGACAGAGATCATCTAGGTCTTACATGAAAAAAGGCGGGCTAGGGAAGAGGTAATGGTCCAGCTTTCCGAACGGCTCATCACTCATAAAGAAGGCGAAAAAGGAATCCAGTTGATAGCCACGGCTCAGTAGGTAGTCAATGGCGGCGCGATTGATTAGCGGCACTTCCACACCGAACTTGCGCCCGCGGCGCGCGGCGTAACTTTCGGCGTGCGCCAGCGCGGCAGGAAAATCGGCGTCGTGCAGAAGCGCAAAAGGGCCGTTGTAATGCCCGCAGTAACCGTACCCCACGACGTCGCCATTGCGCAGAAAAAGGTAACCGTCGCGCTGCTCCATGAGCCAGGCATGATCCTCATCGTGATGGTGACCCAGGATTTGCGTGTCGATGTGGCGTAGCGCGGCAAAGGTCTCGGCCGACGGTGAGGCGGGAACGATCTCTAGATCCGTCCTTAGCGGCGCTTCTTCCGCCTCCCGCCAGCAGTAAACGAGGGGAAAGCGTGCATATACCCCACTCTTCAGGTAGCGGGCTTGAGCGCGCATGTCAGCAGTGGCGATAATCACCTTGTGCCGGGCTTCATCGCCCGGTAAGACGCGATTCAACAGTTCCCGCCCCACGCCGGACGATTGATTCCGCGGTACGACGAAGAACTCGGTCAGCTCCCAGATGCCCGAGCGCATGATGGAGCGCGCGTAGCCGATGGGTTCACCGCCCGATTCTGCAATCCAGAACTCGTGCGCCGTACGGGCCAGATGCTCAAATAAAGGACGCCGTCGATGCCAAAGCTTCGCGCGCACCTCGGGATTTTGAGCCCCGGTGATGGCAGTCACGTTCAAGCGTGCGCTCAGATCAAGCAGGGCTTCCTCAAAGATGTCATACACCAACCTGGAATCTTCCAGCGCGCCGCGACGGTAGGTGATGCCGCGCGCGTTGTCTTTTGCTCTTGTCCGCTCTGCCATAGGGTCACTCCTGGTGCTGCAGTGTGTCGCGAAAGACGTTGATCTGGGCGCAGTGTTCGCGCTTGTGCCCGTAGTATGCGTAAGCCAGGAAATCTTCCAGATCGTATTCCGGCCCGTACCAGGCCAGGATGCCCGTCTCGCGCCGCCTGTCTGGCGTTATCCTGGCCATGAGCGTCATGGTCCGCGCCTGTGTCTGTTGGTACTCGTCGAACACTTCCTGCGGCGACATGTGATCGCGCTTTGCGACCTGCACATCGTTAAAGCGCTGGGGATCGGACTGGATGCTATCCAATAGCGGTGTGGACGGTGGCCCATCCAGTAACGAATTGAACACGGCAACGAGCACGTGTTCAAAAGATGTCAGGTGGGCAATTATCTGCCGCACGGACCACACGCCGCACACGTTGGGCGTGTCCCAATGGGCGTGATCGAGGCCGTCCACCGCCCCCAGCACGGTGTAGTGACCATATTTCAGTACGTCGTCAGCATGCATGATGTCCTCCTTCTTTGGTCAATGCCATTCTAGCAGATTCTTCCTCAACTGTTACAATCTCAGGAAATCCAGACCGGTTGAAACAATCCAGCGGAGGTAAAAAGGGTATGGCGCTTCCCAGCACAGAACAGATCGAAGCTTACCGCGCCTACACCTTTCGCCTGGCGCAGGAGCGGCGCTTGAGCAGCAAGGAAGAGGCTGTGTCTTTCGTCGACGAGCGCAGCTTCGTCTTTTTCTGGCCCATCAAAGATGTCCTCATGCCCAGCTTGTGGTCGGCGGTTGCCGGCGACCGCCCGGTTGCCAACGCACATGACGATCCGGGGCACGTTACCTGGGGCTGGAAAGATGACATGCTGGGCGAACGCCAATGGTATTATGGCAAGATTCTACGCGGCAGGGCGACGATGATCAGCCTGAACGTGGCGCCCGCCTTCTACGCGCTGAGCGAGAACTACGGCGAGCCAGAGCTGGATTATTTACAGCTTTACCAGGACGGATTAATGACGCGCGAGGCTAAAGTCGTTTATGAGACCATTCTTGAGCGCGGTCCCATAGACACGGTTAAGTTGCGGCGCGAGGCGCGGATGACCAGCCGCAAGAGCAACAGCCCCTTTAACCGAGCCATGACCTATCTGCAGCGCGACTTCAAGATTTTGCCCGTGGGCGTTTCCGAAAGCGGCGGCTGGAATTACAGCTTTATCTACGACGCCGTACATCGCCACTATCCTGAGTTGCCTCGAAAGGCGCGGTCTATTGAGCGTAGCGAGGCACGCCAGCGTCTGGTGACACTTTATCTTGCTTCTGTGGGCATGGCGGGTGAAGGGAATGTGCGCAAAGTGTTCCAGTGGCGGCTGCGGGACGTGCGGCGCACGCTGGAGGAGCTTACGGCGCAGGGAACGATCGAGGCGGTAGACGAAGGGGGCGACACGCGCTACCTGTGGCCCGAACTGCACGAGCTAATTGATACGCTATAGCTGTCCCGCACCGCTGTCCCAGCTGTCGAGCCGGGCCACATAGTCGGGATCTTCATAGCGGCTCAGTTGGAAAGCGGAGGCATAGTCGGGCAACGTCCCGCCGGTAATGTGCGCCGCCAGCAACTCCCCGGCCGCCTGTGACGCCATGATGCCGTAGCCGGATAGCGCGCCGATCACGTAGGCGCCCTGCACGGGCAATGGTCCCACCAGCGGGCGATTCTCGCGCGTCTTGCAGTAGTACCCACCGTCGACGTAAAGATTGCGCATGCGGCCGATATACTGCGCCAGTCCCGGCGCCATGCGCGCCAGCCCGCGCAGGATAATCTCCGGATAGAACGGTTCAAACTGCGGGGGCCAGGTCGGCTCCATCACTTCCACGTCATATGTCCAGAGAGCCAGCAAGACCGAACTGTGTTCGCCGCCTTCCGGCCGAAAATGAACGCCCGCCGGGAAGGGCTCCAGCAGCCACTGCGTCTCTTCATCCGCTGCCAGCTCCTCACGCTCTTCGTCGCTCCACGTGAGGTGCAGGGGATCGTTCCAGATCATCAGCGGGGCGCTGCGCGGAATGACGTTCAGATAGTCGTCAAACGAAATCTTGCCATGAAGTTCGTTGAGGACGGGCACCTCTATGCCTAGTAACTGCGCCACCTCGGCAATCAACGGTCCGGCGGCGATGACAAATGCGTCCGTAGCAACGTGCTGCTCGCCCACCTGCACGTCACAAACACGCCCGCCCCTGACGGTGACCCCGGTGACACGTCCTTCCAACATCTGCACGCCATGGGCTCTAGCCTGCTGCAACAGATACATACCCAGCTGCTGTGCACTCAGCCACCCACAACGCCGTGGATGCAACAGGGCCACCGTATCGTCGCTGACAAAAGGAAAGTGTTCTTGAATGAGCGCCTGACCGAGTAGGAGGTCGGCGCCGTCCGGTTGTCCTTCAAACTCTTCAGCCAGGGCCGGTTCGTAGGGTGTAGAACCAGGGTGCACGCGCAAAGGCCCGGCGCCTAGTTTAGACGTCTCCCGAGCATCTTCGTGCATCTGGCGCGCCGTCGCCTCTCTGGCAGTCAAGAAGGCGTAGCCGCGCCGGTTCATAAGAAAGCGATTGTCGCTCTCGCGCGCCAGCTCCTCCAGAAGGTCGATGCTACGGTTCATGAAACGGACCATGTGGTCGCCCGGACCGGGCCACCAGTTACGATAGGCTTCGGTCGATTTGTCGCTGGTCAACGAAAGCGGAGCGCGATCGTCTACAAGTAGGACACGCTCAACGCCACAGCGCACGGCAAGATGGTAGGCGGCGCTGATGCCGGCGATACCGGCTCCACAGATGACCACGTCAGAAGAGAGCTGTTCCATGGTTTGTTTACCTGGTAGTTAGGCGTCCTGATCAGGACTATAGCGCCGGTTTTGCAGGCGCTTCGTTCCTTCGCGCGTCACTTGAAAATGATCGAGATCGCGGGCGACGTAGGTGTCAGGGAAGATGGCCTGCGCCTCGGCGCGCACCTCCTGCCCAAAATAGCGGCGCGACAGATGCGTGAGAATGAGCGTCTCTATCCCCACGTCGCGGGCCAGTCGCGCGGCGTCCGCCGCGGTCAGATGCCCGAATTTGCGCGCCAACTCTCGCTCTTCGTCGATATACGTGGACTCGATGGTCAGCGCGCTGGCGCCACGGCAAATCTCCATCAGATTATCGGTGCGACCAACGTCTCCCACGTGCACGTAACGCGTTCCCGCGATCTCCTCGCCCAACACCTCTTGGGGATGGACGGTGCGCCCATTGGCCAGCGTTATGGCCTCCCCGCGTACAAGACGCCCGCGCTCCGGTCCAAAAGGCACGCCTAGCGCCTCTGCCCGCTCGGGAAGAAATGGACGTCGCGACTTCTCCTCAAAGAGGAATCCGTAACTGTCGGGGCCCCGGTGTGAAACAGGAAAGGCGGAAAGCTTGAAGCGCTCGTCTTCGACAAGGATCATGCCAGGCTGCAAGGGAATCAAAGAAATGCGCACCGGCGGGCGATGCCCGCGCCATACGACGCGATAGATAAGCTCGCCGACGCGGTCGAGCGTGGCCTTTCCGCCATATATCTCAATATCCTGCAAGGCTTCCCAGCGCGCCAGGGTAGAGAGCAAGCCGCCCAGGCCCAGAATGTGATCGAGATGACTATGCGTAAGCAGGATACGGTTTAACCCTTTAAAACCGAGGCCGCTACGCAGTATCTGGCGCTGCGTGCCCTCGCCACAATCCAGCAAGAAGCGATATTGGCGATGCATGATGATGTGCGCGGTCAGCCCCCGATGGGCAGATGGCGTAGACGCAGATGTCCCCAGAAAAACGACTTCAAACATGTGAAGAAGATGCTATCATTGGCGCTGTTTACAATTGAAGCGGCTCGACCCTGGCAGGTGGTCGCACCGCTGTTGGTGGTTAAGGTCGTGTCAGCCCGACTCCCCGAATTGAGACACTGCCGGCGTCACCGGCGTCGCCGGAGATGGTAATGTCCACGTCCAGCCATTGACGCAAAAGCGCTGCGTTCGTGAGCGTGTGGGATGACAGCAGATGGGTTGTGAATGTGGAGCGACCCCGCGCCAGCGCCATCGGAATCAGCAACTGATCCGCGAGGTGATGATCCACTGCAGCCGTCTCATTGTCTATGAAAGCGCGCAGTTCGGCAACCGCATCATCGGCCACTTTGTCGGCCGGATACCCCTTGCGGCCCAGCTGGCCAAAGCCAGCCTGTGGCAACCATAGAAAAAGACCGGCACCGGGCCCAGGTCCACGCTCTCGAACGGGCGTGATATGCGGCTGCAAGGCCATCTCGCGCAAAAGATTCGCGGCGCGGTTGGCCATGCGCTGTGGGATGTGCGACGGTAAGTTTGTGACCGCCGCCACCCCGTGCACGACGTCGGGTTTCTGGCGCTCGAACGTCGCCGCCTGTAGCTGCCGAACGGGTTCGATGTCTGCGCTTATCTGCCCATTTCCGGCGGGCAGCCAGCCCCAGGTATCTAATCGCACCTGGAACGATGCGCCGAAGCGGGCCACGGCGGGACGGAAAACGTGTTCCAGATACTGATAGGGCGGGCTAAAGGGCACGTGGGTGCCGCCGCGCAGTGTGACGCGTGACGGTCCCGCGGCAAAGAGCAAAGGCCAAAGCATGGCCTGCATTATGAGCGTAATGGAACCGGCGGAACCGTGTTCGGCGGCGTCTTCAACGTCAAACTCGTACTCTGCGCCACGCGGCGATGAGCGTGGCCTGAACGTGAGCGTCTGAGAGCCAATCTCGTCGCCGTCAAGTTGCGCCTCGCAGACGGCGGCAACAGCGCGCACGGCGGTAAGGTGCTGGGGGCGCAGCCCGGGACGCGAGCGCCCGGCGCGGATGTTCTCCAGCTGTAAGGGTCGCCCCGTCAGCGCAGCGAGGCTCAGGCTGGTGCGCAACAGCTGCCCGCCGCCCTCACCCTTGCTACCGTCAATCCTCAGGAGATCGTCACGTTCACTCATCGTTTCACCAGCAGCAAGTATACTGTTTCCTTGGAGTAGGCGAAACTTATGGCTCCTCTTTTACCTGCCCGACGCGACGGAGAACAGATCGACGGCTATACGGGCCAGTAGGTCCGGCTCAGGCCATGTAGATACAGACGGTCGTGCCCTCGTCGTCGTCGACTTCAATGCGCACCGGATCTAGCCCTTCACCGGACTGCCAGGCGTCAAGGGAGGCCAACGCATTATCGACGTTACGCGCCGTTTCACCGTCGACAAAACCACGCGCAAGCTCCAAGAGAGGACGTGCAAGCGGCAGCGGCAAGGGTAGGCTGACGCGCACATTCTTGCCGTTGTGCTCGCGTACGTCGACGTGTAACCACGGCGCGTTGCGGCTCAAGATACCAATAGTCACAGCTACCAGCCCCAAAAGTAGGGTGAGCAGCGCGCCAAGGCGGCCCAAAATACTGCCGCGACGGGCGCGGATGAGGCCCAGCAAACCGAATCCGGTGACGACGATTCCGGCAACAACAGGCGCTTCCCAGGGAGGCTCGCCTCTATCGGGGGCGGGCATGAGGTCGGGCATTGCCGGCGACGCTTGCTCGTCATCCAACGCTGCCAACAACTCCGCAGCTTCTGTGGCGCTGATGGCACCGCTTTCGACCATGTTCAGGATCTTATCACGTTCTTCAGACATCTCACTTCCTCGTATTTTTATACTGCCGTGGCAATGGCAGTGAAAAGCAGAACCGCGGCTGCACAAATCATGTTTAACTGCAGCAGGCGAATTTCGCGGCGCTGCAGCTGCTCTTGCTCCTCGCCCGCCAGCTGTGGGCGTTGCTCCACCAGCAGGGCCAGCCGATCCATGGCGGGATGCACGCGCCACTGCACAATACCGCCAATGACGATCATTCCCGCCACGGCAACGTGCTTGATCAGGATGGCCTGTGACCAGAGGCTGTCCACGCGCAAAAAGCCCTCATAGTTGGGATCGTTCGTCATCTGTACAAAGCCGGTAATTAGCAGAATGATTAGGCTGGCATTGACAAAGGGCGTGAATCGTTTTTGTAAAGCGAGCCACTGGTTCGATTGCAATGTTTCCTGGCGCAGCGCGGGCCAGGCGACAAACCCCATCAATGCCAGCCCGCCCAGCCACACGACGGTCGCTAGAAGGTGTATCCAGTAGCTGATGGCGAGGATCCAGAAGGTCATGAAGTAAGAGATTCGAGATTAGAGATTGGAGATTGGAGACGAGCCCTTTTCACGTTTCCTACTTCTCCATCTCTTTTAGGGCGTGGTAGGCGGGACGTGGGGTGCCGTCTGGGAGGGTGATGGCCCACCAGTATTGCTCATTTTCCTCGGTCCACGTGTAATCGGCAATATAAATTGTGGTCATCAGACCGATCCACGGTTGCCAGTTTTCGCGGGCGTATTCATAGGCGCGTACGAGGTAGTCGGCCTGCGTCTGAGCATCAACGGCATGCCAGGCATAGCTTTCATTCACTTCGTCCAACGTCCAACCCATTTCTAAAATGGCCACCTGTTTTTCCTCATCGCCGTTGGCAACCATGACGTCACGCATATCTTCAACGCGGCGGAACGTGAAGCTACGATGAGTCCATTTTTCGGCCGC
>CAYSMQ010000108.1:8843-12470 GCA_964432035.1 uncultured Ardenticatenaceae bacterium | reverse complement strand
GGGTGCCGGAAACGACGGCGGTCCAGAGCCACGGCGAAAAGTACCCCTGCCGCCAGGACGAGCAAGAGAATATAAAGAGTCCACTGCAAATCAAACGCCAGCATGGCGGTAACTATAGTCGAGGTCAGGGGCAACGGCAATGACCGGCGTGTCGATCCATTCGGCTGTCACAAAGCTGTAACCTGCAGACAGAAGGAATCGGATGTCTCCTTACCCAGGCTCGCCAATAGCCGCTCAGCGAAAAGACATCCGATTTCTCAGCCCTTACGAACCAGGCCCTCTAGTACTGGGGTACTGAATTTCCACGTTCATGGTCCGATCCGGGGCAATACAGATTAGTATTCAGGCAACGATGAACGAACATAAGGGACGTGTAAAGTTCGCGCTGATCATCCTCGCCGCCGTGCTTCTGTGTGGGCTGGCGGTACTGACGCAGCCCACGTCAGGCAACCACGTACAACCTGTCTACGTCGGCTACGACGCCGGTTGCGCCGATCTTGCGCCGCCGGACGTCATCTGGAATGAATTAAGAATCGCCCCTGTGCAGGACGGCACGTACAGTAACCAGTGGCTGACAGTGACTCTGGACGTGCATGAAGGCAATGACGACGACGATGATTTGGGCAGCCCGACGGACCCGGACGGCGATGATGACGACGAAAGCACGACAATTGATTGGACGGCAAACGGAGGCGTGGACGGCGTGTTTGTCAAGGGCGGCCCGGGCGGTCACTTCTACGGATACGCGCCGCCGGCGAGCAACGATTGGCGGCTAACGGCCCCGCCCAAAGACGATGACGATGACGACGACGATAGTGATGGCGATGACGGTGACGACGATGAGGGGTACTATGATCCGGCGCACATCTTATTCTGCGTCGCCGGGCCCTTGCCCACGCCAACACCACCCCAGTCAAGCACTGCAACGCCCACACCATCTCCTACGGCAACCCGGGGGCCGGGCACGCCTCCACCTGAGCCCACAAGTACGCCGGGACCGTTTAACCGACGCGTCTTTCTCCCTTCTGTCTGTAGCGATTGTTCTGCAGAGCCTGGCGAGCCCAATAACACCTGTGCCGCTTCTCACGCCATCCAGGTCAACGCGACATATGAGTTCTTTGCAAACGATAGGCACGACTGGTACCGTTTTCAGATATCAGCCGCGCCCGAGCTTGCTATCCGCGTCGATAATTTCGTTCCCCTCGACGGACAAGTAGCGGCGTACGCCGGCGCCACCTGCGAAACGGCCACATTCCTGGGCAGCAACGGAGACAGCGCATCGCAAAAGACACTCACCCTGGGCCCGCAGCCGGCGGGTACCTACTACATCTACGTCAGCAACGACGGCGTCCCTAACGGCGCGGACCCTTATCGCCTAATTGTCGAAGTGCGTTGAGATTTCCTCAGCGACCGGTGGTCACACTTACACCACGCTCCCAAAGTGATCAATCCGCTCAAACGTCTCCCCAAAAACCAGCCCGCGCACGTGGTCGTTTGTCAGGAAACTGAGCGGAAAGCCCAGTTCGAAGTCGTTCACCTCGTCCAGGCGCGCCAGTTGTTTGTCGCTTAGCGTAAAGTCCAGGGCGCCCAGGTTGTCCTCAACCTGCGCCACCGTGCGCGCGCCCAGAATGGGAATCACGCCCGGCTTCTGCCGCACCCAATTCACCGCCACCTGCGCCGGGGAATGGCCCACGTCTTCGGCGATGGCCTGCAACGCGGTCGCCGTCGCTTTGGCCTTGTCCGACACGCCTTCATAACGCTTGGCCTCGCCGTTCTCCTCGTTGTACTTCCCCGTCAGTGACCCGCCGCCCAGCAAGCCCCAGGCGGTGACCGTCAGGTTCAGCGCGTGCGTCATGGGCATGATGTTGCGTTCCGCGTCGCGGTTAGAGAAATTATAGGGAACCTGCGCTGCTACGGGCCGTGTCCAACCATAGCGCTCGGCCAGAGCCACTGCGTAAGAAATAACCCACGCCGGACTATCCGAAAAGCCTACATATAGCACCTTGCCCGCGCGCACCAGGTCGTCCATCGCCCGCAGAACCTCGGCTGCGGGCGTCATGAAATCCCACATATGCAGATAGAGCAGATCGATATACTCTGTGTTCAACCGTTGCAGACTCTTCTCCACGGAGCGCACCATGCTCTTGCGGCTGTTGCCACCCTCGTTGAAATTGCGCGCGTTGCCGTTTTGCATGCGCAGCGTGTACTTTGTAGCCACCACGAACTGGTCGCGGTCGCTGGCAATAAACTCACCCACGTAGCGCTCGCTCGTGCCGTTCGTGTAATTATTGGACGTGTCAATAAAGTTGCCGCCCACCTCGACGTATGCCTCGAAGATCTGGCGGCTTGTGTCCTTGTCCGCGCCCCAGCCCCAATCCTCGCCAAACGTCATCGTGCCCAGCGCCATTTCTGAAACGCGCAGCCCGCTGTTTCCAAGTAATTGGTAGCGCATCATGCTTTCCTCCTGGCGCCTACGATTGAAATCGCAGGCTAGTTATGTAAACATGCTTAAGCATGTTTCGCATCCTTCTAGCTGTCGGATTCAACCGGCAGCGTCGGGAGCCGTCATGAAAGGCTTCCGTCAAACCCCTGCTCATCTCTCGCGTCCCGAACGGGCACCTGTAACTCGGTCACAAACTCGTCATCATCTTCCGTTAAGTACACATCCGGCAGCGTGTAGGCCTCCTGAGCGGCGCCAAAGCGCAGGTAGACCTCTCGCGTCGGTCCCACAATGTTGAATTCGTTGGCTTCGATCCAGTTCAGGAGCACAGTAAAGGCCTCCGCCAGCCCTTCATAGCGACCTGTATGAACCAGACAGGCCATGTGTTCCTCACCCGGCAGCTCGCGGATCTCCACGCGCCCATTGCCCGGCAGCGGTCCTTGCACAGGAACCATAACTTCAACATCCTCGGCCTGCTCCAGAAATTCCGTGTCGTGATACAGCATCAGGGGCGGCAGCGGCGACCGCGCGCCGTGTTGGGCCACGTACGCCTCGATCTCTTCAAACATGGCAGTCACCGTCTCGCTCCCGTCGTCCACCGCCTGCCGGATGCCCGCCATCAGCTGCGGTTCAATCGAGCGCAGCACCACGTCATAGCGTGGCGCGGCGTGCGCGCGCTCCACCTGCCGTAACCGCGCCTCCGTCTGCGCCAGCTGCGCCGCCGTCGCCCGCATCTGCTCTCGCAGCTCCCCGCGACGCAGCTTGAGCATACCCAGCAACTGTTCCACGGACAGCTCGCCGTCCAGCAACACGCCGATTTCGTCCAGCCGGAAGCCCAGATCCTTGAGGGCCACAATACGATGCAGGCGCGGCAACTGGTCGGCGGAGTAATAGCGGTAATTGGTATACGGATCGACGCGCGCCGGGGTCAAAAGACCCAGCTCGTCATAATGGCGCAGCATCTTGACCGACACGCGGCTGAAGCGCGAGAACTCACCGATGCGGAACATGATAGTATTGTACAGTCTCCCACAGTGGGAGAGTCAAGGGCAGCAGACATCTGGTCCAGGGCTTTTACAAAGTCGCACCAATCGATGTGCCCGGCACCTGATTGGCCCGACAGATCCTCATTTCACGCGAGCCGTCCACAGCGCAGTTTAGGTGCCGGGCACATGCAAGGTGAGAGT
>CAYSMQ010000108.1:0-8743 GCA_964432035.1 uncultured Ardenticatenaceae bacterium | reverse complement strand
GTGCTGATGCCCGCCTCGTTCAGGTCCAACTCGCCGATTACAGGCTGCTCATAGCCGTGTTGTAGCTCCTCAACCGTCTCCTCGGGAACATCCATGCCCGTCTTACGCACGTACTTGTCTATGCCCTTGCAGACCTCGGCAGCCATCTGATCGGCCTGGGCCAGATTCTGGTGCAGGTCCGGCGCCAGCACGGCCCGCGTGCCCTGCACATCTTCCAGGTGGCCCAGCAGGCGCACCCCGTCCCGCGCAAATTCGTGCAGGTTAATGTCCTGCCCGCCATCCTTGCCAGAGATCTGCGGATTGGGTTCGAATCGCTCTTCCGGCGACTCCAGTTTGTGCACCGGACGGTCCACCATGCCTAACTCAAGCAGCCACTGCATACTGTCCCTGCCACGGTAGCGGCGCGGGATACGGCCCACGCTGCTCGTGCACAGATACACCTGCCGCCCGCTCTCGTTCAATTCCTGGGCGATCTGGCATCCGGACTGACCGCTGCCCACGACGAGCACCGCGCCATCGGGCAACGCGTCCGGGTTACGGTAGTCGCTGCTGTGTAGCTGCGCTATCTCCTGCGGCACGCGCTCATGGCACGCGGGAACATTGGGAAATTGGAAGGCACCCACAGCCACCACGACGTTGTCCGCCGCGTACTCGCCGTCCGTCGTCTGCAGCAGATAGCCATCGCCCTCGCGCTCCACGGAAGTGACTTCCACGCCAAAGCACATGGGCGGATCGAAGCTGGCAGCGTACCGCTCCAGATAATCGACGACCTCGTCGCGAGCCAGGAAACCGTCCGGATCATCTCCATCGTAGGCAAATCCGGGCAGTTGCAGTTGCCAGTTGGGCGTTACCAGCGTGAACGATTCCCAGCGTCCCCGCCAGCTGGTGCCTATCTGTTCAGACTTCTCCAGGATAACGTGCTCACGGCTCTGCTCAGTCAGCAGGTAGCTCGTGGCCAACCCCGCCTGCCCCCCGCCTATTATGACCGTGTCAATGCTTTCAGTCTTGGTAGACATATCTACCTCCCTTACTCAACTAATGTATTATTACGTGTTCGGCCCCGCAGAACTTACGCCGTTTGCATTTTTTTCTCTATGTGGGCAAGCACTTCGTTCATCCCCTGCTGCGGGCTGAACTCGACGTACTCCGCGTCCTCTTCGAACCACACGGTGTGCCCCGGCGGCAGATAGTACAACTGCCCGGCGCCAATCGTCTCCTCCTGACCATCCGTATAGCGGACGTGGATCTGTCCGTCCAACACGTAGCCCCAATGCGGGGCCTGGCAGTGGTCCTCGGGAAGCCCTTCCAGGAATGGCGTGAAGTCCGCGCCTTCTTCCATACGCATGTATGCCGACGTCATTCCGCCCCAGTCGGCGGACCGCATGTGGGCGGGACCTGCGTCCATCGTAACGGGTAACTGCTTACTGCTCTTTTGCATGTTAACTTTCTCCCTGTGCCACACCGAGCGCCGGCGGCGCCGGCGTCACACCTCTGTGAGCGTCTCGCTCACGTTGTCAATTCAGCATATAGTGTAATTGAAGGGGGAAAATCGCCCTGAGGATCGTGTCCCAAACATTGTTACCGTCCTGGGACTGCAGTCCCATTCGGCTCTGCTGCTACCCTGGCCTTACGAACGACTGGCGTCGGTGACGCGCGCTTCCCGTGCCAGGACAACGGCCTGCGCCCGGCTCTCGACGCCCAGTTTGCCGTATATGCGGGTTACGTGATTGCGCACCGTCTTGGGTGCGATGACCAAACGATCGGCAATCTCGTCGTTATCCAGGCCACGCGCGACCAAGGTGAGAACTTCTTGCTGGCGCGGCGTCAGCTGGGCTACCGTTGCTTCCGCGTCGACGGTCGCTTCCTGCAGTATCTCGGTGCCCAGGAAGTCGCGGACCTCGGCGAGAAAGTGGGGCCAGGCGACATCATCTTCCAGCAAGATATGGTTTTGACCTTCCAGAGGAACAAACTGCGCGTTGGGAAGAAGTGCAGCCAGGCGACGACCCTGTTCGAAATCGACCAGCTTGTTGCCTTGCACGTGCAGCACGAGGGCGGGCGCCTCTATCTTTGGCGCCAGTTGACGCACGTCGATGGCATGAAAAGCGCGCCACAGGCGCACTGCCAGCTCTCCCGATACCGTGCGCCGCTGAAGCTTCGCGTACCAACGCACCTGTTCCATCGACCCTTGCGGAATCATCAGGTTGGCGAAAAGCTGGCGAAAAGCTCGGGCGTCGCGCTCCCAGCCCACCTTTATCATGTCTGCCAGCGCTTCCGCCTCACGCTTCTCCTGAGCCGTCCCTTCCTCGGTAAAAGCGCCGCTTACGTACGAATTAAAGAGCAGGAGACGGCTGACGCGTTGCGGATGGTGCGCGGCGTAGGTCAGCGCCGTTGCGCCGCCCTGACAAGAACCCAGGATGGGGAATCGATCCAGGCCGATATCATCTGCCACTGCCGCCAGATCCTTGGCCCAGTCGTCGAGCGACAGGTTTTTCACCAGTCGGTCGGACAGGCCGTTGCCCCGCGCATCAAAACGAATCAGCGTGTGGCCTTTGGACAATTCACGGAACCAATGGGACCATAGCGGACTATTCCAATCGAGTTTGAGATGGGTCAGCCAGTTGGCGACATAGACCAGGGGAGGCCCGCTCCCCGATGTAGCATACGCAATGCGCGTGCCGTCTTGCGAGCGACAGAACCGGATCTGTTGCTTCATAACTTACCTATAGTATAAGAAGCGGCACGGTCCATCGCAATTCCCGCTCGTAGTAGGCGCTTTAGCGCCGTGCCGCCGCGCGCTGAAGCGCTCACTACGTACGGGGCTCAATTAAATCCCACAAATTTCCATACAGATCAGCAAAAACCGCCACCGTCCCGTAGTCGTGCTCCTGTGGATCGCGCACGAACGTAACGCCCTTCTCCTTCATCGCACGGTAATCGCGCCAAAAGTCGTCCGTGCTCAGAAACAGGAAAACGCGTCCACCCGTCTGGTTGCCGATAAAGCGCGCCTGCTCCGCCGTCGCCGCCCGCGCCAGCAGCACGTTCGTGCCCTGTGATCCCGGCGGCGCGACAAGCACCCAGCGCTTGTCTTGCTCCGGCTGGTATGTATCTTCTATGAGCTCAAAGCCCAGCTTCTCAGAATAGAAGGCAATGGCCTCATCATACTCTTTGACCACCAACGCCACATGGTTGATAGATTGTTTCATCGTTAATTGATCTCCCTTTCTCAAAACGTCGACGACCAAAATGGAACCCGGAAGGCGCGAGTGGTGTAATTATAGATAGAATGATACGTTTACCACCCGCAAGGACAAGAAACCATGCACGAAGCAATGTCCACGACGCAAAAAAGAGGCGCGCAGATTGGGGCCACTCTTCTGTCGTTCGCCGCGCTGCTATTCGTCTTTGTCGGCGCAGCGGCGGCAAAGGGGCCTGAATCCGTAACCATCAACGGGCCCGGCATCGAACAACCCCTCGAGCTCACGGACCACGACAACTGGGAGCCGCTGCGGCTGTTGATGGAGCAAACCGGGCTGTGGTATGCCTTTGGCGACCTTCCCACGCCTATCGAGAAACCCACGGGCGACCTCGGACCGGCCTACACGCTGACCTGGATCAACAGCGGGCCTCCGCACAAGAGCGTGCAAGAACGCACCATGGTCCAGCGCCTCTACCTGCACGCCGAAAGTGGTCCAATCATTCACACGCCGGCGCAGGAAGGTCTTAAAGATTGGGGACAGGGCGTCATCGGCTGGTTTGCCGCGCCCGACGGGTTTGTTGACACCCTGGTGGAGCTGGGCGCGCCGGTAGCGTCGCAAGGACCACCCGTCGCTCCGGCGCTGCCCGCCAGCATTACCACGCGCGCGTTGCCCTATGTCGCGCTGGTGGGCGTAGTGCTTGCCGTGGCAGTGGCGGGTGTTGTTAGCGCGCGGCGCAAGCACAGCCGGGTAGTGCACAGTTAACCGCATCAAGACGTGACAGGTTTGCTAAACCTGTCACGTTTCCCCTAACGTAGTCGAGCGATCTGCGGTAAAATCTCTCCCGTAAACTCGGAGTCAGTTACAACCAACTGGGAGAGCCTCTGTGGACAACTTAACCCTCGCTCACACCAACCTCAACCGCGTCGTGTGGCTAATCACGGCCTTCGGCGCACTCATCGCCGCCGCCAGCGGCCTCGCCAACGCCGCCATCTACGATCCCGTCGTCAGCCAGGAGATCATGCCCGGCGTCTTCACACAGGATCTCGTCGTGGCCCTCGCCGCCCTGTTGATGCTCGTGCTCGCCGTCATCTATCGCCGCGGCGCCGGCGTCCCCATCATCCAATTTGGCATTTTGGGCTTCTTCTTCTACGCCTATGGCCTTTATTCCATAGAGCAAGTCTATACTTCGCTCTACCCGCTCTACCTGGCCCTTCTGGCGCTCAGCTTCTACGGCCTGGCGCTGGGGTTGGCCTCGCTGCAATCGCCAGCCTGGTCACGCCTCTCCTTGCCCAACTGGATGCGTTTTCTTGCCGCCGGTTACGCTATTTTCATAGCCCTCATGTTCAACGTCATCTGGCTCGGCCAACTACAGCCGCTCCTACAGAACGCAGAGCGCATCGAATACACCTTTTCCGTGTACATCATCGACCTCAGCTTCATCATGCCCGCCATGGCCATCGCCGGCGTGCTCGCCCTGCGCCGCCACATGCTGGGCATCGTCTCCCTGCCCGCTCTCTTCATCCTCGGCGCCGGCATTCTCAGCCCTCTGGCCATCGCCGAACTGATTAAGCCCGCGCGCTATGGTCTTCCCATGCTCACGGACGACTTGTGGCTGTTTGGCATCCTGTCACTCATTTTCTTGGCGTTGACGATCGTATACATAGCACTCTTGAGCCCCAAGACCTGACAGGTTTTGGAAACCTGTCAGGTCTGCTTAAGACAGAACCTCACCCGCCTGTGCCTTCTGAATGATCTCCATCACTTCTACCTTAGGATGTCCCAAGAACGACTCACGCGGCAGCCGGCCCGCCATGGCGTGGCCCTTCTTGAATTCGTCCGACTCCGTCCACGCCTCAAAATCCGCCTGCGATTGCCACAGCGTCATCACGATATAGGGGTCTCCCTCCTCCGTGGGTCGTAGCAGGCGGAATGAAACAAACCCTTCCATGCCGTCCACCAGCGCGGCGCGATCAGAAAATCGTTCTTCGAATGCCTCGGCATACTCCGGATTGACCGGGATGCGATTCATGACTGCGATCATAGAATTCTCCTTCTGTTTCTGTGCCAGGTCCTCATGTCGTCTTCGACCCCTGCCTCCCTGAAACTATTATAGGGACGATTGAAGCGCCCGACATGTTGAAGAGTCAAGTACGTCTCTAGGCATACGCCCCTTGCCGCTTATTGCGTTATAATAGGTGCAACAGTCGGACAAGTTTACCGCAGTCCATCGACAATACTGCCCACGCCGAGCACGATCGGGCCTGCGCGCTGCTATGGGGACTTATGCAGCCTCCCAAATATCTGACGCGATTCATTGGCCGGGAAGAAGAGCTGGCCGTCATTCGGCGGCGCCTGCAGGGCGAGCACGCGAGGCTCCTAAGCCTGACCGGTCCGGGCGGGTGTGGCAAGACGCGTCTGGCGGCGGAGCTGGTCACGACGCTGGAGGAGGCCTTCGAAGATGGCTTACGCTGGGTGGAACTGGTTGGCGTCTCTCAACCCGACCTTGTGCCCCAAACGGTTTCGTCAGCATTACAAGTGACCCTTGCTCCCGGACAGAGCGCCACAGAAGGTCTGATCGCCTTCTTGCGCAACAGAGACCTGCTCCTCGTCTTGGACAACTGCGAACATCTGGTAACGGCGTGCTCGCAACTGGTTACCGTCCTCTTGCACAACTGCCCTTACCTGCAGGTGCTGGTCACGAGCCGGGAAACGCTACACGTCGATGGAGAAAACGTTTGGCCCGTTCCGCCGCTATCCTTTCCGCAGAACGGCGACGGCGCTCACACTTCTGACGCCGACCTGGAGGCGCTGGCAGCCTATCCGGCCGTGCAGCTCTTCGTAGAACGCGCCAGGGCCGCCAGCCCCGACTTTTCGCTCAGCGCCCACAGCGCGCCGGCAGTGCGCCAGATTTGCCGCACGCTCGAAGGAATGCCCCTGGCGCTCGAGCTGGCAGCCGCGCGTGTGAATCTCCTGGGCGTGGACCAGATAGCCCAACGGCTGGACCCCAGCCTTTCGCTCCTCAGCGGGGGGCGCCGAGGCGGCGACGCGCGACATGAAGCGCTGCGAGATACGATTGAGTGGAGCTACACGCTGCTATCGGAGCAAGAACGCACCGTGCTACAGCGCGCCGGCATTTTTTCCGGTGGATTTACCATGGA
Organism: uncultured Ardenticatenaceae bacterium; assembly: GCA_964432035.1. Lineage (GTDB taxonomy): Bacteria > Chloroflexota > Anaerolineae > Promineifilales > Promineifilaceae > JAAYYY01. Next base: position 2,388 of record CAYSMQ010000108.1, on the reverse strand, counting down.
GGCCGCCGAAGTGGTCTGCGCCGCCGAGGCGCCACGCGATTTGCCCGTCTCCTTTCGCCTACCCACCATCCCGCGGCAAGACATTATCAACCTGCTCGGAAGCCTGGTAAACAAATCCCTGATGGCCGTCGAAAATCAGGACCCTGGCAGAAAGCGTTTCCGGCTCCTGGAAACAATCCGGCACTTCGCTCTGGAGAAATTGCAGGAGGCGGGCGAGGAACCGGCCTTACGCGACCTCCACCTGCACTATTTTCTAGACTTTGCAGAAGAAGCGGAACCAATGCTGCTCGAAGAGGAGCAGCTGGCCTGGGTGGCGCGTGTGTCCGCAGACTACGACAATTTGCAGGCCGCCCTGTCGTGGGCCATCGACAAAGCCTCTGATACCCAGGATGCAACCTGGGCCGAAGTGGCGTGGACGCTGGCATCCCGCCTGTTCTGGTACTGGAACGCCACGGACCAGTTCAGCGAGGGCCGCCAGTGGCTGGAAAAAACATTGGCCGTAGGCGCGGACCCCACCCGCTCGCGTGCGGGAGCCACGGCCCTGGATCGGGCCGGTGGCATGGCCTGGCTGCAGGGCGATTTTGAAACCGCCGAAAAGCAGCACAGAGCCAGCCTGCAGTTGTGGGAAACGCTGGATGACGACGCCGGTTGGGCCTTTTACCACAATCAAGTGGCGCACATCGACCTATACCGCGGCGATGCGCAGCAAGCCATCGACCGCTTCCAGATCAGCGCGCGGCTGGTGCGCAAGGTCGAAGATAGCCGCGTGCTGGGGCTGGTGCTCGCCGGCTGGGGCGCGGCGCTGGCGTTAAACGGAGAACACCGAGCCGCGCGACAAAAGACTGAGGAGGCGCTGGCAGTGTTTCGCAGCGCCGGCGACACCTGGGGCGTCTCCCTGGCGCTCGGCGACCTGGGTTGGGCGGCGTTCAACGAAGGCAATGATGCGCAGGCTGCGATCTGGCTAGAGGAAGCGTTGCAGTTGCGCCAGGAGCTTGGCGCGCAGTGGTTGACGGCGCAAACGTCATGGCACCTGGGTGAACTGTATCGCGCTCAGGGCGATTTTCAGCGGGCGGAGGTGCGGTATGAAGGATGCCAGGCCATCGCCGAGGAAATTCAGGCGGCCGTATGGCTGCGCAGCGCTCGCCTGGGCCTGGGCTTTTTGGCGTTGGCACAGGACCGGCAACTTTCGGCAGCCCGCCTGTTCGTCAACTGTCTGCGGCTGGCAGTGGAACAGGAAGAGCGGGAAGGTATTATCCAGGCGCTGGAAGGCGTGACACAGCTGGCGGCGCGACGCGCTGAGCGCGAAACGGCCGTGCGCCTGGCGGGCGTCTGTGACGCGCAGTGGCAAGTGGCCGATCTCACCCCCTCGCGAGACGCGACACGACGCGCAGAATTGATCGCGCCCTGGCTGCAAGAAACACGCTTGCAGACTGGTTACGAGCAAGGTAAGGGACTGTCGTTGGACGAGGCAATCGCCCTGGCGGAAGAAATAGGCGAGGCCTGGCAGCACACCGGCATGGACGTACAACCGGCGCGCCACGAGATTCGCATTGTTGCCCTGGGCCCGGGTCAGGTGTTTCAGGAGGGACGCGAACTCGTCGCCGCCGACTGGACGTTTGCCCGGCCCAAGGAGCTGCTCTTCTATCTGGTGGCCCATCCACCACAGACAAAGGAGCAGATTGGGGCCATCTTCTGGCCCGACGCCTCGCCCACGCAACTGCGGCAAAGCTTCCGCACGACCCTCTATCATCTACGCCAGGCGCTTGGACGCCGCGAATGGGTCCTCTTTGAGAACGGTCGCTACGGCTTCAACCGCGACCTCGACTACTGGTACGACGTCGAACGCTTTGAGTCCCTGCTGCAGGAGGCGGAGAGGCTCGGAGAATCAGCTTCCGGTCGCGCCGTGCGGCTGCTTCGTGAGGCCACCGAGCTCTATCGCGGCCCATTTGTTGCCGACCTTGCGGTCGACGAGTGGGCGCTCCTGCGGCGCCAGGAGTTGGAACACAAGTACGTGCGGGCGCTGCTTTCCCTGGCGCAACGCTTGTATTCACGAGAGGAATACGTGGCGGCGGAGCAAGCGTACCGGCGGGTCGTCGATCACGACGCGCTTTTGGAATCCGCCCACCGCGGCTTGATGCGCTGTTATGCGGCGAGAGGAGAACGGGCGCTTGCCCTGCGCCAGTATCAGACGCTGGTCGCCTTGTTACGAGATGAGCTGGGCGTCGCGCCGTCCGCCGAAAGCGCCGCGCTCCACGCGCGCATGAGCGGCAGTGACGAGCACTCCCCAAATTAGACAAGTTGGCGTCCCGCTACCGACGGTAGGGCCTGCCCGTCGGCTCACTGCCGCTGCCAGGCCCAGTTTCCCCGAAGCCCTTTTCCCCAGATTCT
>CAYSMQ010000107.1:10817-12505 GCA_964432035.1 uncultured Ardenticatenaceae bacterium | reverse complement strand
GGAAATGGCCCCGCCCGACGTCGTCGCCCGCCACCAGCAGCGGTTTAGCGAGGAGCTGGCAAAACGTGACGACGAAAGCGACGATACCCTGAAAGAAGCCATCGTCATCGACGCCGAGCATGAGATTATTGAGAAGAAGGCGGAGGAGACAGAGTAGCAGAAAAAATGAAAGGAGCCCGGCGTCGCCGGGCTCTGATATTTTATTCGGGCGCTTAGAACTGCATGTACTGTAGAATGATATCGCCGAGGTAGAAGTACGTAACCAATATGCTGCAGCAGCAGCATAACAGCAGCAAAGCGACTACCCCAATAATAATGTTACGGTTGCGGTTGGGTTCAGATTCTGATTTTGGCGGAGGCGAGGGTGGCGGAGGAGGGATACGGTCTGGAGATTCCGCAGGCGGCATTGCTGCCGGCTCCGGTTCCTCTTCGAAGGAGGGAAGCTCTGACTCCGCACCGTAGGATGGCTCGTCGAATGAGGGCAGAGAGTCATCTTCCTCTTCCCCAGAAAATGACGAGAAATCCGACGCTTCCATGTCCAGAACCGTACGGTCGTCTGGATCCACACCGCTGCTAGAGCCTACTGGCTCACCGTAGTCGGCCTCTTCAAAATCGAAAGAGAAGTCGTCCTCCGGTTCTTCTTCAGGCGTTCCCAGTGGACCGGTATCTGCCGTCGAAGGAAACTCCATGGCTGTAGACTCGCTTTCAGAGACCATTGCGTCGTCGTCAAAATCGGCCGCCGGTGACTCAAAACCGGGCAGCTCTTCCCCCTCTTCCTCCGGCGACTCGATCATCGTGCGCAGCCCGTCATCTTCTTCGGGCGCCTCTGGCTCATCAAAATCCAGCTCGTTGCCGGGTGAGATGACAGTAGCCATGGGATCGGCCGTGCCTTCCAACACCAGCGTTACATTGCTGCCCATGGTGATTACTGCACCGGGTTGTAAGGACACCACTTCTCCGCCCAGCCGCTTGCCATCCACGAACGTTCCGTTTGTGCTACCCAGGTCCTGAAGTTCGTAGCCTTCCTCTGTCCGTGTAAATCGCGCGTGCTGGCGTGATACCTCGGGATCCGAGAGTACAATGTCGGCCATCGGGTCGCGACCGACGGTCACGCTCACCGACGTCAGAGGAAACGTTTGCCCTTCTTCCGGTCCTCTGCGCACTGACAATCTATAGTCGTTGTTAGCCACGAGACCACTCCTCTCCAAATTTTTTTGAGAATGACACAAGATCCACGCTGATTGTACCTTATAACCGGTCGAATACAAGCATCCACACTGTTACACGTCTAGCGACGCCGGAGCAATTGTTGCAACGATTTGGCTTCACGAATCTGTAGTAAGTGCGCCGCTGCCGCGTAGACGGCAAGGCCCGCCAATCCGCCGGCAGCGACCACAAATAGCTGTCCCAGAATCGCGGCGGCCGGTATTGAAGCCGCGGAAATACGCGCTGCGACGGCGATTGCCCACTGAGACGTCCAATATGCACCCAGGCCAGCGAGTACGGCGCCCAGAAGTGCCTTCAGCGCAGCCGTGGGGATACCCTGCCCACCAATCCCTCCAATCTGGCGACGCAAAACGACGAGCATCAGCGCGGTGTGCGACAGGTGCTTGACGGCGTCGGCAACCATGAGGCTGAATAGGCCCAGGATAGGGAGCAGAAGGACGGCGACTGTCACGTAGATGAGA
>CAYSMQ010000107.1:0-10807 GCA_964432035.1 uncultured Ardenticatenaceae bacterium | reverse complement strand
TGCTGACCACGCCCACGAGGGCCGGGCGCAACGTGTCCTTGCGCGCGTACGAGGCAAAGATGAGCATTTGGTCCACGGCGGCGAAGGGCAACCCGAACAGGAAGATGCGCAAGACCCACGACGTAATCTCCGTATCTTGTCCGGTGAACAGCCCGTGCTCGAAGAGCAGCGCCACAATCGGCGTCGCCAGCGCGAACAAACCGATTGTCGCCGGCAGAGTGAGTGCCAGCACCAGACGGATGCCATGGCCAAGCGTGTTCTTGAATGTGGCCAACGGCCCCATTGCTTGCTGCGATAGGGTAGGCAAAATGGCGATGGACAACGCCGTCACGACCAGTCCCAGCGGAAATTGGTAAAGCGTCGTAGCATAGCGCATATAGGTCAGGCTGGCGTCACCCGTCTGCGCGGCAAAATTGAGGCCCACGGGTGTCAGCATTGCCTGGTCTGCACGGGTGGCCAGGTTGACGCCCACGGTCGTGCCGGCCTGGTTCACTACAAGGCCGGCGACGATAGGCATGTACAGGCGCAAGATGCGCCTGATGACCGGATGGCGCCAGTTGAGGTTCCAGCGCAGGCGCGCGTCGCGCAGGGCCGGAAGCTGCAGAACGATCTGTAGGATGGAGCCCAGCAGGAGACCATAAACCAGGCTATCAATGTGCTCTGGACGCAATATGGCTACCACGACGATGGTGCCGTTGAAGATGGCTGCCGTAAATGCGGGCAACGTAAAGCGCTTCAACGCGTATAGCGCGCCCGTGAGAATGCTCGACAAACTGAGAAAGAGCATGGCAGGTGCGGCGAGGCGGGTCAGTGAGATGGCCACGTCTGTCAAGGCGGGGTCATCCAGATTATACGCGCCCAGCAACCAGGCCACCTGCGGTGCAAACAACTCCACGGTGATAACCAATATGAGGAGGGCGACGGTCGCCACGCTGAGAAAAGTACTCACGGCAGCCCATAGTTCCGCCCGGCGTTCCTTAGCTGCATACTCGCTAAAGACGGGAACCAGCGAGGAGTTGACCATGCCGCCGACGATCAAATCGAACAGCGCCTGGGGCACATACGCGGCAATTTCGAAGGCGCTGAGCAGGCCCGACGCGCCGAATAGGTTGGCCTTCGTCATCTCGCGCACCATGCCCAGCACACGGCTAGCCAGGTTGCCCATGGCAAGCACGGCGGCAGCCTGCACCAGGCCACCGTCTGCGTCTCCGCCGGGCGTTGCAGGTGGGGGAGGCGAGGTCAACTCGGCTCGTTCTTGCGGTTCAATCAATGCGAGATTCCCGTTGCATAAGAGTGCGCATTCTAGCGGAGTGCATAGGGCACAGCAACCGGCGTCACGCCTCCGTTCGCACGACGTTTTCGCCACACGTATAATAGAACAGGAAACGGTTCAAGCATAAAATACGATCCCACCCACACTCAGTGAGAAAGCCAAGGAGTAGCGTTCTATGTACGATAAAGAGAAGCTAGCCGAGATTGCCGGCGAGCAGGACAAATGGGAAGAAACGACGCTGCAACGAACGCTGGCGCGCTTCCCAGAGCGACGCGACGAATTCGTGACAACCTCGAACGAACCCGTAGACCGCCTCTACACGCCCCTGGACGTCGCCGATCTCGACTACAATGAGGATCTGGGCTTTCCCGGCGAGTACCCCTACACGCGCGGCATCCACGCTACCATGTACCGTGGCAAACAGTGGACCATGCGCATGTTTGCCGGATTCGGCACTGCCGAAGAAACTAACCGGCGCTACAAGTATCTGCTCCAGCAAGGAAACATGGGCCTATCCGTCGCCTTCGATCTGGCGACCTTGATGGGTTACGACACGGATGCGCCGGAGGCCTTGGGCGAATTCGGCACCTGTGGCGTGGCCGTGAGCAGCCTCAAGGACATGGAACTGCTCTTCGATGGCATCCCGCTAGGCGAAGTGAGCACGAGCATGACCATCAATAGCCCGGCTGCCATCATCTGGGCCATGTACATTGCCACCGCCGAAAAACAAGGCGTGCCCCGCTCAGAGCTTCGTGGAACGCTACAAAACGACATTCTCAAAGAGTATATCGCGCAAAAGGAATATATTTTCCCTCCAGAGCCTTCTATGCGCCTCGTGGTCGATACGGTTGAATTTGGCAGCAAGGAAATGCCGCTGTGGAACACCATCTCCATCAGCGGGTACCACATCCGCGAGGCTGGTTCTACCGCCGTGCAAGAGCTGGCTTTCACCCTCGGCGATGGGCTAGAGTACGTGCGTTGGTGTCTTGACCGTGGGCTGGACATTGACGAATTCGCACCGCGCCTTAGCCTGTTCTTCAACTGTCATAATGACTTCTTTGAAGAAATCGCCAAGTTCCGCGCCGCCCGTCGCATCTGGGCCCGTGAAATGCGCGAAACGTTCGGCGCTAAGAATCCTCGCTCCTGGCTGTGCCGTTTCCACACGCAGACGGCCGGCGTCTCGCTAACGGCGCAACAACCGGAAAACAACATCGTGCGCGTGGCCATCCAGGCCCTCGCCGCCGTTCTGGGTGGTAGCCAGAGCCTACACACGAACAGCATGGACGAGGCCCTGGCCCTGCCCAGCGAGGAAGCGGTAACCATTGCCATGCGCACGCAGCAGATCATTGCCGAAGAAAGTGGCGTGGCCAACACGGTCGATCCGCTTGCCGGATCCTTCTACCTCGAGCACCTGACCAACAAGATGGAGCGGCAGGTGTACGAATACTGGGAGCAGGTGGAGGCTCTGGGTGGAGTTCTACCTGCCATCGAAGCCGGCTTCTTCCAAACTGAAATTTCGCGAGCCGCCTATGAATACCAGCAGCAAATCGACAACGACGAGCGCGTTATCGTAGGCGTAAATGGTTACGTAGACGAAACAGAAGAGCTGCGTATTCCCATTTTAGAGATGGACCCTGAGGGCTACGATCGCCAGGTGGCGCGCTTGCACCGGCTTCGCGACGAGCGCGACAACGAGGCCGTAGGACAGACGCTTTCGGCCCTGGAGGACGCGGCCCGAGGTACTGGCAACCTCATGCCCTATATCCTGGACGCCGTACACGCTTACGCCACGCTGGGCGAGATTACAGACGTCCTGCGCGACGTATTTGGCACGTACGAGGAACCGACCTGGATCTAATCTAAGATCCCCGCCCACGTCGCGTTAGCTTGACACCCCACCCCCACTATTGTATAGTATGAATTAACTACTTGGAACCGGTTCCAGTCCGTTGCTCTTCAATTCCCTCACTGGCTATTCGGTATCCAAAGGTCGCAGTTCGTACGTTTTTCGTTCGAGGATACATGTCAGCGACTACCATTCGGGATGTTGCCAAATATGCTGGCGTCGGTGTGGGCACCGTGTCGCGCGTATTGAATGATAGCCCCGACGTAAGCCCTCCCACGCGTGACAAGGTATTAGACGCGATCAAAGCCCTTGACTACACTCCAAATCCCATTGCAAGGCGGCTCTCATTGGGCAAGACCTTAACTATTGCCGTTATTGCACCGTTTTTCACCCGCCCCTCGGTGGTTGAGCGCTTGCGTGGCATCGAGCACGTCATCGCCGACAGCGAGTACGACCTGATCGTTTTCAACGTCGAAACCAGCAGCCGTCGCGACGCATACTTCCGCAACGTATCCCGGCGTGAGCGCGTAGATGGGCTGATTGTGATTTCACTGCTGCCGCGTGATAACGATGTGCAGCGCCTCAAGCAGGGAGGAACACCCGTCGTATTGGTTGATGTCGCACATCCCGAATTTAGCCAGATAATAATCGACGACGTAAAAGGCGGAAAGCAGGCCACGCGCCATCTCCTTCATCTGGGCCATCGTAAGATTGGCTTCTTGAGTGACTACGAAGACAGTTCGTTCTACTTTACGGCAAACCGGGATCGTTACGCGGGCTATTGCCAGGCGCTCAAAGATGCAGGGTTGCCATTGCGCCCCGAATATACGGTTCACGGACGGCACAGCCGTTCCTCAGCCTTCGAGATGACCATGCAGTTACTAGAGCTGGACGATCGCCCCACAGCGATTTTTGCCACCAGTGACACGTTGGCTATTGGCGTGTTAGAGGCTGCACAACAGGCAGAGTTAGCAGTGCCAAACGATCTATCGGTGATCGGGTATGACGATATCGAAATCGCAGAATATCTACAGCTGACGACGATCCGGCAGTCGCTGTTCGAAACCGGCGCCGAAGGTATTAAGCTACTCCTTAAAGAAATTGATTCCCCCCCGGCGTCGCCAACGCAGGTCTTGCTTCCCACCGAATTGGTGGTGCGTGAGACCACAGCGCCGCCGGTATCTCCCAACGGTTCTTAATGCTAAGATGATTTCACGAAACAAATGAAGGAGGTGGTGCTATAGAGGAACTGTTAAACGCATAACAAATTTTCGGCTCACGTTTTGACCAAATATTCTAGTTTGGAGGAGAAACATGTTTAGACGTAAGAAGCTGACCCTACTGGGCCTGCTGGTTGTTCTAGCTATGCTCTTCGCGGCCTGTGGCGGCGACGCACAGCCGACCGAAGCGCCGGCTGACCAGCCCGAGGAACCGGTAGAAGAACCAGTAGAAGAGCCGGTTGAAGAGGAACCAGCCGAAGAAGAACCGATGGAGGAGGAGCCCACCGAAGAGCCCATGGAGGAAGAGCCGGCTGAAGAAGAGCCGGCTGCCGAAGAGGACGGGGTCACGGTTACTGTGCTTGCCGGTAATGTCGGCCAGGAACTGGCGTTGACCCAGGCTGCGGCCGAGCGTTACATGGAACAGAACCCCAATGTAACCGTGGAAGTCGTGGACGCGCCTAATTTCGTTCAGGATCGTCTGGGCTTTTACCTACAGCTCTTTGAAGCGCAATCGTCCGAAGGTGACGTATTCCAGATCGACGTCATCTGGCCCGGCGACCTTGCCGAGCACTTTGTGGACTTGAATGAGTACGGCGGCGCGGAAATCGCTGAAGAGCACTTCGACGCCATCATCGAAAATAACACCGTCGACGGACAGCTAATCGGCATCCCCTGGTTCACCGACGCCGGTTTGCTCTACTATCGCACCGACTTGCTGGAGAAGTACGGCTTTGATGCTCCGCCCGCAACTTGGACCGAGCTAGAAGAGATGGCCATGACCATCCAGGAAGGCGAGCGTGAAGAGGGTAACGAGGACTTCTGGGGCTATGTCTGGCAAGGCAACGCCTATGAAGGTCTGACCTGTGACGCGCTAGAATGGGTCTACTCCAACGGCGGCGGTCGCATCGTCGAACCGGAAGGCGTGATCACCATTAACAACCCTGCCGCCATCGAAATCGTCGATCAGGCTGCCGGCTGGGTGGGCACCATTTCGCCTCCGGGCGTAACTGGCTATGGCGAGGAAGATGCCCGCGGTGTATGGCAGGCCGGTAACGCGGCCTTCATGCGCAATTGGCCCTATGCCTATTCCTTGGGTCAGGCCGACGACAGCGCCATCCAGGATATGTTCAGCGTCGCGCCTCTACCTGCCGGTGAGGGCGGACAGCCCGCGGCCACCCTGGGTGGCTGGCAGCTAGCCGTCTCCCGCTATAGCGACAATCCTGAAGCAGCAGCTGATGTCGCTTTCTTCCTGGCCTCGTATGAGGAACAGAAGATTCGCGCCATCGAAGGCAGCTTCAATCCCACGATTGAGGCGCTTTACGAGGACGAAGAGGTGCTTGAAGCTAGCCCCTTCTTCGGCGACCTGTATGACGTTTTCACCAACGCCGTGGCTCGTCCCTCGACGGTCACCGCGCCGCAATACAACGAAACCTCAACGCTCTTCTTCAACGCCGTACACTCCGTACTGACAGGTGAGCAGAACGCCGAGGAAGCCTTTGCCGTGCTCGAGCTTGATCTGCAGGATCTGCTTGGCTTCGAGACCGGCGCTCCGTAACAGGTGTAGTTTTTGCGACCGGTTCTTTTGAACCGGTCAAAGTTCCGGGGCGGCGCGGGAGGTTAGCGTCGCCCCGGTTTTCCAATCTGTCTCTATCCGTGTGGGAGGTCACGAATATGAGCGCTGAAACCGTGCCAATCGATCAGAAACAAGACCCTGAAAATAGTAACAATGGCGGAATGAGTGAGCTGGCCAAGGGCGAAGAACGCCTGGCGTATATTCTGCTCATTCCCACGTTAATCATTCTCTTCGTCATTGCCTTCTACCCGCTCGGTTCTGTTTTCTACAACAGTCTCACCAATCGCGAGTTTGCCAGCGCTACGGAGCCGGAGTTCGTCGGACTGGAAAACTATAGCACCCTGCTCAGTTTGACCGTTGTGGAATTAGAACCAGAGGTAGATGAAACGGGCGAAATCGTCCGCGATCCGGAAACCGGCGAAATTGAATATCCATTGCCCGTCACCGTCTTGCCCCGTGAGCCGCGACGCTATCGAGAGCTTTCGGAATTCAGCCTCTTTGGTAACCGCTATGTTGTAGGAGCAACCGACGCTGATTTCATGCGCTCCGTTTACGACACGATTGCCTTTACCGTCGTGACGGTCGTGCTGGAAACGATTCTCGGTTTGGGTGTCGCCCTTGTCGTTAATTCCGAATTCAAGGGACGGGGCATGATGCGTGTGGTCATGCTGGTGCCCTGGGCCATTCCAACGGCCGTTTCTTCCCGCATGTGGGAGTGGATGTTTGCGGACACGCGCGCCGGCTTCTTTAACATCTTGCTTCAGCGCCTGGGCCTTGGTTCCGGACAAATTCCCTTCTTAGTCGATCAGACCTGGCAATTGCCGGCAATGATCGCCATCGACGTCTGGAAGACGACGCCTTTCATGGCGCTGCTTCTTCTGGCAGGCTTGCAGCTCATTCCCAGCGATCTGTATGAAGCAGCAGACGTCGACGGCGCCGGCAGGTTACGCCAGTTCTGGTCGGTTACCCTGCCGCTGTTGCGTCCAACGCTGGCTGTGGCCCTCGTCTTTCGTACGCTCGACGCAGTGCGCGTCTTTGACCTTTTCCAAATTGTCCTTGCGCAAAGTCGCTATTCGATGGCCAGCTTTGCCTACTACAGGCTCATTGATGGACAGCAAATGGGTTATTCATCGGCTGCCAGCGTGGTCATCTTCTTTATCATCTTCGCCTTTGCCATCCTTTACATCAGAATGCTGGGGGTAAGCAATGAGTAGAACACAACGCGAGTGGGTTGGACGACTCCTTTTCTGGCTAGTTATCCTTGTAATCGCCGCCTACCTGCTATTTCCATTCTACTGGGCCATAAACTCGTCCTTGAAGACGGAAGCGCAGTTACAAATGACGCCCGGCACATTCGTGCCCCGCGCACCCGGTACCGGGGATATTGACCTGACGCTACAGAACTACGCTGCCGTTTTCCAGAACGATCGCTTTCTGACCGGTCTCAGGAATAGCGTCATTGTCGCCGTCGCAGTGACCATCATTTCACTGGTGGTCGGCTCTTTTGCCGCCTTCGCGCTGGGTAAGCTGCGCTTCAGAGGGAAGCAGCCATCACTCTACCTCATTCTGTCAATGACCATGTTCCCTCAGGTGGCTGTCTTGACTGGACTGTACGCCGTGATCCGCACACTGCAGATCCCGGCAATTCCCAGCATGATCCTCTCCTACATGCTCTTTACGCTGCCATTTACAACGTGGGTCATGACATCCTTCTTCGAGGGGTTGCCCAATGAGCTGATGCAGTCGGCACAGGTTGACGGCGCAACCCCGTTCCAGACGTTCTACATGATTCTGCTGCCGTTAACGCTTCCCGCCCTGGTGACCACCGGTCTATTGGCCTTTATCAACGCCTGGAACGAGTATCTGTTTGCCCTGACATTTACGACCATTGAGCCAGATGCGCGCACGGTTCCTGTAGCCATCGCCCTCTTCACTGGCGAGATCTCCTTCCAGGAACCGTTCGGCGAGATCATGGCAGCTGCCATCGTGGTTACCGTTCCTTTGCTGGTGTTGGTGCTCGCCTTCCAACAGAAGATTGTGGCGGGCCTGACGGCTGGCGCGGTTAAGGGTTAAATTTGTGCTGATCGCTTAGCTATCGCTCACACCTTGGCGGATGCTGCCAGGTTGATGCGCAGAAGACAGGGACGTTCCGATGCCTTTTAGAAGACGTTCCGTGCTCATGATTGCGCTTGCCCTCCTTGGCCTCCTCTGTGTTGCCTTGTCGACTGTCCTTGGGCTGGTTGCCGTTCGTAGGCTGGCTGACACACATGGAACGTCGCCCCGGGTATCGCTTGCGCCGTTTTCAGCCGCCAACGCGTCCACCGTGTCGCTCCTGGCATCACTGGATGGACACGAAGACGCGGTGCGCAGCCTGGCATTTTCGCCCGATGGCGATGCCCTGGCATCAGCTTCCTTTGACGGTAGTGTGCGGATGTGGCGTGTCGCCCCGGCTGCGAGTGACCCTGACCTCATACGTGTCTTCAGGGCGCAGGACCAGGCGCTGCGCACCGTGGCATTCGCGCCGGATGGCCGAACGCTTGCGGCAGGGTCATTCCAAGGCGCAATATTACTCTGGGATACCGAAACAGGCGCTGTACGCGACGTGCTGCAGGGACAAGAAGGCGCTATCAATGGCATCGATATTTCGCCCGACGGAGCGCTATTGGCCTCCGGGGCTGGCGACGGGACCGTGTGGCTCTGGGATCTGAATGCCGATGGGACGCCTCACCGGTCACTCCAGGGCCATCCCGCCGGGGTCATGGGAGTGCGATTTGACCCACAAGGCGCTACACTGGCCTCCGCCGCGCGCGACCACACGGTGCGCTTATGGATGGTGGACTCGCCTGTCGGCGCCTCCACTGTGCTGGCGCGCCATGACAGCTGGGTCTATGACGTCGACTTTTCCCCAAATGGAGCGATTGTCGGCAGCGCTTCTGTGGATCACTCGCTCTGGCTCTGGCGACAGGATGACGCACGGACGACCCGGCAACTTCAGGGCCACGAGGCAACCGTTTACAGCCTTGACTTCTCGCCCAATGGCGAGTTGCTCGCATCGGCATCCGCCGACGGCGTCGTGCGCCTTTGGCGCCTAACTGATGGCGCCACGTTGTTGACGCTGCCGCAATTTCCCGGAAATGTATTGAGCGTCGCCTTCTCGCCCGATGGTACATTACTGGCAACGACCGGATCAGACGGCGTGGTACGTTTATGGGGCGTCATGGCCGAGGAGGAATAGCAATCTCTGAAAATCCTCTGTCGATTGAACCGAAAGGAAAACAACGATGAATGATCGATGGTACGAAGCAGCAGTCTTTTATGAGCTTTACCTGCGCGCCTATCAGGATAGCGATGGCGATGGTCACGGCGACTTTCGCGGCGCCATCGAACGCCTCGACCACGTAAAGTCTCTCGGTGTGGACTGTATCTGGATCATGCCTATGTATCCTTCGCCGCTAAAAGATGACGGCTATGATGTCGCCGACTACTATGGCATCCATTCTGACTACGGAACGCTAGAGGATTTCAAAGCATTTCTCGACGCGGCGCACGAGCGCGGTCTTCGCGTTGTCACCGATCTTGTGATGAACCACACCTCTGACCAGCATCAGTGGTTTCAAGAGGCGAGACGCGATCCTCAGTCACCTTATCACGACTATTACGTCTGGAGCGAAACCGGCGAAGAGTACGCTGACGCGCGGATCATTTTTGTCGACTACGAAACGTCTAACTGGACCTACGACGAAGTGGCGGGCAAATACTACTGGCATCGCTTCTATAGCAGCCAGCCCGACCTCAACTACGACAATCCCGCCGTGCACGAAGAGATGTTCAACATCATTCGGTTCTGGCTGGACATGGGCGTAGATGGCTTTCGCGCCGATGCCGTTCCTTACCTCTATGAGCGCGAAGGGACAAACTGCGAGAATCTGCCCGAAACGCACCTCTTTCTGAAGAAGGTGCGCAAGATGATGAACGAGGAGTATCCGGGACGGGTGCTCATCGCCGAAGCCAACCAGTGGCCTGAGGATGTCTTGCCTTACTTCGGGGAAGGGGATCAGTTTCACATGTGTTTCCACTTTCCCATCATGCCCCGCCTCTATATGGCGGTAAAGCAGCACGACAAGCACCCCATCGTCGATATTCTCAATCGCACGCCCGAGCCGCCGGAGGGCGCACAGTGGCTCACGTTCCTCCGTAATCACGACGAACTGACCCTGGAGATGGTCACGCCGGAGGAAAGACAGTGGATGTGGGAGCAGTATGCGCCCGATCCGCGCATGCGCCTGAATCTAGGCATTCGGCGGCGTCTGGCCCCTTTGCTCGACGGCGATCGCCGTAAGTGGTTGCTGCTGCACGCCCTTTTACTCTCGCTACCCGGTGCGCCCATCGTTTACTACGGCGATGAAATCGGCATGGGCGATAACATCTGGCTCGATGACCGTCACGGCGTGCGCACGCCGATGCAGTGGTCGGCGGAGAAGAACGCCGGCTTTTCCGACGCCGATGAAACCTATCTGCCCGTCATCGAGAGCGACGAGTATGGGTACAAGAAAGTAAATGTTGCACGCCAGGAGCAAGATCCCGATTCTTATTTGTGGGCGACGCGCTATCTACTTAAGGCACGTAAGAACTGCCCCGAATTGCAGTATGGTAGCATGTCTTGGCATCCAACCGAGAGCAACTCGGTGCTCGCCTACTGGCGCGAGCTCGATAACAGGCGAACACTTTGCATCATGAATCTGGACAACAAGCCCGCATCCCTTAGCCTTGACTTGCGCCAGTACGGCGATGGGCGGATCGTCGATCTGCTGGACGAGGACTATTCGCGCCAGATCTCGCGTTGGCCTGCCGTGTTCCAACTGCGGCCCTACGCCTGCCATTGGCTACGTTTCTCA
>CAYSMQ010000106.1:11576-12617 GCA_964432035.1 uncultured Ardenticatenaceae bacterium | reverse complement strand
TTCTCGAGTGGAATCATCATCTTGCAGCGCTCGAAGTTGGGCCAATGCCAGTAAGCCTCGACCTCTGTGAAGCCCAGGTCTCGCAGGAGCTGCCGGTAGGACGCCGGTCGCCAAAGGCTGCCAGAACCGGCGCCGTTCCCACGACGCAGGCGCGCGCGGCGCTTGAGACGAGGAAAGATGCCCTGCGCCTCGACATAAATATTGGCGCCTGGCTTAAGCAATGCGGTTACGTGCGACAGGGCTTCTCTGGACGGATCACAGGCGACGAGCAAGTCGGCGGACGCTCGCCGGCGCGGATCGCCGGCCTCTTTTGGCGTCACCGTGGTTAGCGAAGCGCTAAAGTTTTGCAGCGATTCTACGAGCGACGGAGCGACCGGTTGGAGACAAAACACATTGCCTAAAACCGGATCGGGCAATAGAAAGCGCCAATCAACGCGACGCGACACCGGCAGCAAGGCAACGGTAACATCTTTAGTCGCCACGTCTCTCCCCCTCCAACGTCGGTCGAATTACATCGTACAATGCCGGAATAGAGACAGGGTACGGGTGGTAGACGGCGTAGGTGGTCTTGCCGGAAAGGGCGCGCAAAATAATCTCGCGTTGCCGGCTCTCCAGTTCCTCGATGAGCGGGTTGCGCGCCTCGGGAAAGGCAAAGCGGAACTTGTAGTAATGGGACATGAAGTCAATCCGTTCTTCCTGTAAGGAGAAGACCATACGACGCGCGACATCCTCGGCATCGACCTCTTGCACCGTGATTTCATCCAGCTCGTGGCTGGCGACAAAGTAGACATTGTCCGGCACGCCGCTTAATGAACGCGCGCCGTCCACGAATATCTTGCGCGGAGGGAGCTGTACATGGAGCTGGCGCTTCAGCAGATGGTGGACACGACTCAAAAACCTGATAGGGCTGGTACGGCGACCAACTTTGCTGGATAGCACGCGGTCCATGATGCCGACTGCAGAGCCAAGCGCCCACAAGCGCGCGCGATCTTTCCGGCCAACGAGGCCACGGTAGCGCGGCATTTCCTCCAGGTGCCAGTT
>CAYSMQ010000106.1:0-11566 GCA_964432035.1 uncultured Ardenticatenaceae bacterium | reverse complement strand
ATGGGTTCGGGTATGCCGTACATGCGCTGACCGTCAGGGCTCAGATAGATCCATTCATCGCCCACGTATTCAGCGCCATTGGCCATGAAAGCTAATAACGTTTCGGTTTTGCCGCCCTTGGCCCAGCCGGTTACCAGCGCACCTACGCCATTGTAGTTGAAGGCGGAGGCGTGCAGCGGAAGCGCGCCCTTCGCCAGCGCAGTGAGATTCAGAATTGGAATGAGCAGCGGCACCGCGGGCAAGCCGCGCTCGCAGACTATCTCGCAGCGCTCCCCGATGTGCTGGACTGGGATCTGCACCATGGCCCGCGTCTTATGTTTGCTGCGCAACACGAGAAAAGCGTCGTCGGTGAATCCTGCGTCGTCGACGCCAAGATAGCGAATATGCCCATTAAGCGGCAGGCGATCGACAAAACGAATAACAATGTCCGGCTCGCGCTCCAGGTCGGCCTGGATTGGTCCCAGCTGGCGATTCACGACGGCAATGTCGGCGGGCGTCGCGTCAGAAAGTCGAATTCCGACAATGTCATGCAGGTTATAGTCCATATCTAGTCAATAATCCTCGTTGTGCGATGTGCGTTCTTTGCAGGCGCTAACTCGTTGTCACGGCGCTCTTACCAGTGGCGACGTTTGTGCATCCTCAAGCGCCACGCGAATTTCTTGCCAGGAGACAAGCTTGAAGTTCTGATTACTGTTGCCGTTGCTATGGTCCTGAGCCACGAAAACACCTTCCGGGAACGCCGGGCCAAGACTGGCGCTGGTAGTGTCAATTCCGTCTGTGTGCGTGACTTCGTCAATGCCGTTGGCGGCCTGGATCTTGAAGGCCATCACAAAGTCGTTGTTCCCATCACGGCGGTAGACGATAAAGGCATTTCTGGTTTGGCTGGAGGCAATGAGATATCCGGCGCCGTTGGAGCTTTGATAAAGGGTCAGTCCCTCAACTTCAGACGCTATGTAGCCTCGGGGTTCCTGGTCATCCACCTCGTCGCCGGCGATCGCTGCACCTGGCTCAGCGTCATACTTCCAGATACCGTCTTCCTGTACGCCGATATAAAGGTCGCCATACTCGTCGTCGGCGACACACCCCTCTGTGCGCTCGCCAACGTCGAACGTACGAAGTGAACGCGCGTCGACCTTGCCATTTTCCGTGGCAAACAGCTCCCACTGCTCCACCTCACCCTCCTCGGAGTTGATAATGGCGTAAAATCTGCCATCCATATGGCTGTGATACATGCACAGGCCATAGGCAGAGATGCCGGTGTCGATCTGACGGGCAACGACGTCCTCCAGCAGACGCGTATTAGGATTCACCTTGTAGATGGCGAGGCGATCCTCCCGGTCACTGGCAACGACCAGTGCGACGGAGTCAGCGGCCAATGGGAATTTGTAGCGGACGTCGACGTTGTTCAAACGTCCGTGAGGCAGGTATTGTATCTGCTGCCCCTGTAAGTCGTAGACGGCGATTCCGCCCTGTTTATCGGTGCCGATGATCGTGCTCAAGGCCGGATCGGTGGGGTGAACCCAGATGGCAGGATCGTCTGCTGCGTCGCCTTCAGAAGGCACCGGATCAGTTTCCACTGAGGCGACCACAAAATCGAGTGGTTCGAGCTCTCGCGTGGGCTCTGCCGGAAGCAATTCATCGGCGACTCCCGTCGCCCAGGACACCAGCAAGAGCCCGGCGACGCCGATGAAGCTCACCAGGGAAAGCGCCAGCATTGACGGGCGTAAGATATAAGTTGCGCAGCCTGACTTTTCTTTGTCTATCAAACGGCTCACTCCGGCTTGATTATTTCACCATATAAAGGACGACATACCGGCAATAGCGCCGCAAATAGGGCACTCGCTCCAAAAGAACGTCGTCAATGCGTTGAAGAATGGGCAAGCGCCGTTTAAAACCCAGAACGCGTTCTAACATACTCAGCAACTGAAGTTCGCGGAATGAAAATTCGCGAAATCCGTTACCCCAGCGCTCAATATCATCATAATTCAAAGGTTGATCGATCCCGCGTGGATTCTTCTGGGGGTAAGGGAGATGATCTCGACCGAATTGGAGCAAGGGATTCATACCCATTGGTTCGCAAAATGTGGCCTTGCCCTGTTCTTTCAGAACACGGTGGAGATGCTTGGCGCTGAGGCCTACGTTGAGGTGGTGGAGAACGGCCTTACCCACCACGACGTCGACGCTTTCGTCGGCAAAGGGCAGGCTCTCGCCTGCAGCGGCAGTCACCGTTATGCGGTCGGCCACACCGTTAATCTCTGCCCGTTTGCGCGTCAACTCTACGCTGGCTTCGGAAATGTCAAAAGCATGCACTTCTGCGCCGGACTTTGCCAGGAGCACCGACAATTGTCCAAGCCCACAGCCGTATTCCAGGACCTTTTTACCGTTCAGGTCGCCAAGGAACTCGGACATTCCGACCATAGTGCGGCTGCGCTGCGCAAAGCGGTGGAAGTCATCTTCGGCCGCGACGGGTTGTATTACCGACTCCTTCTCCGCAGCCAAGGAATCCCACTTTTCGCGCTCGACTTTGTAGATTTCTCTCTGTTTTTTCGCTATTTTGTTCATCTGGCTTTACCCACCTCTCGTGTGAATGACCAAGCAAACGCTACGTGTGGTCGCTTGTAAAAAGGCGGCACAACGTTGGCATATCGCGCGCTTCAATACCGAGCCGCAGTAAATTGACGTAGTGTCCTCGCTCTAGTTGGCCGGCCGTCAGCCGCGTGGACTCTTTTAGCGCCCGGTGCATCCAGCAGGTGTAGAAGAGCGGTTCTACTAGGGAACGGTGCAGCCCCACGCGCTCACAGTAATGGGCAATCCTGTCGACGAGCAGCCGGCTGAGCGCGGTGTCTGATAAGAATTGCTCCGAAAAACCCTGTAACCGGTCGTGTATGCCCTGCGCGCGCGCAGCGCCAATACTGTAGGAACGCGCGAAGTAGAAAAGATCCCAGAGCGGCATGCCGTGAATCTCGGCTGCTTCCCAGTCAAGAAAGGCCACCTTTTCATCGGGCGTGACGATGGCGTTCCAGGGACCCGGATCACCGTGTTGGAATACAAGCGGAAAAGCATGGCGATTGTGGGAGATAGCTGCGACCTGTTCCTGGAGAAAGGCGTCGTGCTCGGGAACCAGATGGTAAATTTCGCGGAAGCGTTCGAAGAGCGTATTGAGCGTGGCGCTCACGTCGGCGGATGTGGCGAGGTCCGACTCGGCTGTGCCCGCTGCAAGTATCGTGAACCAATCTAGGGCGCCGCGCAGATAGGGACAACCGGCGTCGTGCGCCGTGCGCGCCCTAAATGGCTCACCCTCAATTGCCGTTTCGCCAATGATAGCCAGTTCGTTGTGGTAACCCCAGAACGCAACGCGCGGCGCCGATGCGGTCAGGTCCACATCTTGCTCGTGTAGCACGGAAAGCGCCCGGTACTCATTCTCGAGCCGGACATTATATTGGGGATCGCGAACCATCTTGACGACATAGAGGGGAGAGATGCTATCCGCGCGGCCGGGATCTTGGTCAAAGAGAAAAAAGAGCACTTTGCGCGAGCTATAATCGCCGCGGGCCACCACTCCCCACTGGCGCCCGCTGATATCCAGTCCCGCATCTGACGCCAGATCACACAGATACTGTGGAGGGCGCGCGGCGCCAGCGCCGGCTCCGAGGAGCGCGCCATGACGGCGAGTCGCGGGCGCGTTCTTGAGCATCAGCCGCTCAACGTTGTGCAGCGCGTTGAGTACCACGTTGGCGGTAAAGCGCACGCCCGGTATGAATTGCGAGCGAGAGGAGGCCTTGATCTTTTTTACCTCTTCTTTCGCCGAACCTGCTTTATTGCCGGCGCGCCGCCGTTTAAACAGGCGCTTGAATGAACGAAAGGACCCGGCCGTCACCGACGGCGAGTGCAAACCATTGTCCAGGAAATATCTAATGACTGCTCGATGTGTGGAAGGAACAGCGCTGTGGCTTTCACCGCGTAGAGGCGTGAGCCAGAAGGTATCTACCGAGCCAAAATTCGCCAGAAGCTCGCGACTGATTGATCGCGTGCGCGAGGCGTTAAACAGTCCGCCTGGCTCCAGATACAAGCGGCCCTGTGGTTTCAGAACACGCCGCAACTCTGCCTGAAGCCTGGCGCTCTCAACAAGCTCCTCAAGGAGACGGTCGTCGCTGACGACGATGAGATCGACATCTGCGGATGCAAACGGTAAGTGGCTGTGCTCTTTAATGTATCTGTCAAGATGCAGACTATGTCTGGCAGTATTGCCGTTCGACGAGGGCTGAGCTCCCTCCTCGTCTCCAAGAACAGTGACCTCTCCCAGGCGCGTCAGCGTAGCCCACGCAGCCTTAGAGGGATGACCCAAACACAGCACATGATCCAGTTCCAGACTAGGCAGGAGAAACGTCCAGTTGGCGCCGGCGACGTCACCTTTCAGATTGGTGCCGGGCACAAACGTCGTCGCCAGGGTCGTGTCCAACATCAATCAGACTCCTCGGGCCTGGACACGCCAAAAAGGAAATCGGCGAAGGGCAGACGCAAGAGTTCGGGGAAGGTGTTCGTAACGTCCAGCAAATCGCGGTTGAGTCTGACGATGGCCAGTGAAACCAGTGCGGCAAGTGCGCCGCTCACGTACACGGACAGGTCGATCGCCGTCTGTGCAAACCACAATCCCAATGCAGCAAGGCCAATGCTGGCATAGACTCTAAGGTACTTGCGGTCTAGCAGGGAAATGTTAGTGCCCAGACGAAGGCCCAACTGTTTGGCCGTGTTGAAAATCAACAATGTGAAGAAAGTGCCCAGAGCCGCGCCCATCGCCCCATAACGAGGAATGAGCAGCACGTTTAGAACGACGTTTAACAGGGCCGCCAGAATATTGATGACCATGATAAAGCGAACTTTGCCGAACACTTTGAGAGTAAGACCGTTCTGTCCAAGAGCGGCGTTGTAGTAGTAACCGACGGCAAGCAAGGCCAGAATGGCGCCCGACGTGGCATAGCGTTCCTCGAAAAGCAGGACGGTGACCGGCTGGGCCAGGGAAAAGGTGACGGCAAAGATGGGAAAAGAGGCAACGGCGATCCACACGGCGTTTTGCCAGTAAAGATTGTTTATGCCCTTCGTATCGTTTCGCGCAAACATGCGCGCGGCTGCAGGCGTGAAGAGTAAGCCAAAGCTTGCCAGCACGATTTGGTTCAATTTGGCCACCGGCTGTACGGCGCGCAACGAGGCCACGTCTACCGTGCCCTGGAAATATTCGAGCAGGATGGCGTCAACCGAACCCATAAATACGTACACGAGATCTGAGGTAAGCAGGGGAACGGTGAATGAGAGGACCTCTCGCACCGGAAATCGAATCGTTGCCAGGCTGAAGTGCTCAAAGAGTTCTAGATCTTGCAACACCCGGAAGAGCACCACGCTAAAGATAACAACGGCAATGACGCCCGCTGCCAGATAACCAGCTGCCAGAAACCTGACGCCACTGTCACCGTAGATGAGAAGCAGTACCACGCTCAGCTTTAAGGCCGGTCCGAGCACATACTTGCGGAAGAAGATAGCCGTTGGACGGGAGAAGACGGCGAACAAACCGTTAAGTAGCGTATCCAGCGCCTGCACGGGCGCCAGGAAAATAAGGATGAGCAACAAGGCGAGTGCCGTGTCGTCGCTGATAAAGTTCTGCCCGATAAAATCCTGCAAGCCGTAGAAGGCAAGGATCATACCAAGGCCCAGCGTAATGACCGTGCTGAGAACCATGACGAGCGTGCCGAACATCTTGTTATAGTCACGCTCTTCGTGATAAATGGGCAGAAAGCGGGTGACGGCGCGATCCAGGCCAAAGGTGGCGAACGTCTCACCCATGGCGACCACTGACAGGGCATAGGCAAAGGCGCCGTAGTCGGCCTTTGCCAGATAGCGAACAGTTAGCACCTGTACGGCAAAGCCAACGCCTTTAGAGAGAATGCGGCCAATAAGCAGTAGACTTGAACCACGAATCTGCTTCTTGGTTGCTTTCCCTTCCTTGTCAAAGGCGCGTTCCGCGGTCTGCTCGCTGCCTTGTGTGTCTTCCTTCGGGGATGTCGTCGATGCGGTACTCATTGTCTCCTGATTACGCAAGGGCCGTAGCGGTTTCGCCGGTCTGCGCTGTTTCCGATTGTTTCTGACCTAGATGAATAACTGCGCCTGCAAGGCCCATGATTACCCAGAAGAATCGGATGTAGGTCATGTGTAGGAAGATCCCCGTTGTTAGATAGGTAATAAGAGCCAGAAGGAACGCAGTTGCTATGTTGGCCAGCTGTGGATTGCTTTTTGCATGTTTACTGCGCACACGCACGAGGTTTCGCGCAGTTATGTAAAGTACTGCCAGATAGCTTAGTAGGCCGAGAGCGCCATACTCGGCCGCGATGCCCGGAATGAGGCTGTGTGACTCGCGATTGGCGTCCAGCACACGGATACCTATACGCTCCGCGTACTCACGGTAGTAGTAGCTAAACATACCGGGCCCCACGCCAACCACAGGATGATCGGCGAACACGAGCACTGCAGCACCCATTTCTGTGAGGCGGCTGCGTGTGGCGCCGTCGGCTTCTTGGATATTGAAGGTTTCATCCCCTGAAAACAGGGTAGTAAATAGTTCAAGTGAACTTAGACGTTCTCCAAACTGGGGCACAAGTTGCAAGACAAGAGCACTGACCACCAAAACCATAATCAGTTGGGAGAACTTAATATAGCGTAGAAACGCGACGATGATCAGCATCATGAACATGCCAATGACAGCGCCACGCGAAAAGGTGAGTGCAGTTCCCAACCCGATAAATAGGACGGAGACAGCTGCAAGAGCGCGCAAGGCACGCGAACGCTCGCCCCAAAATCGGAACAGGGCCAGCGGAACCAGCATCAATAACGTCTGCGCATAACGGTTGACCTCGCCAATAGGTCCGGCAAGGCGCGGTTGCTCAACCTCACCCAAAATATTCTCTTCGCCGGTGCCAAAAGCGGCGTTACTAACCTGTGCAAAGCCCGCATACTCGTTCTCATAGGTCTGGGTAACCTGTTGGTAGAAGGTAAGCCCTCCCATAAAGAGGCCGGCAAGGACCAGGGTCCAGACAGCCCACCGGAGCGTCCGTTCGGATCTCACCGTGTTAATGATTAGAAAGTAGATGCCCAGTCCTTCGATGGCAAAGTTGACTGCGACGCTAAGAGCCTCGCCGACATCGACAGCAAACATCGCGCCAATCAATTGCACGAGCAGGAAGAAACCCATTAGCGGAACAACGTGATCGACAATGAGTTCCTGGCGCCGGAAAACGAGATAGTAGCCAAGTGGAATGACGAGCAACACGGGAAGGGAAGCGCCCACGAAGAAGGGGACGTCATGGTATCGGACAGCGACAACAGCTGCATTGCTATAGAGGACAAAAAGGACGGCGACGGTTGCAGCGTCCGGATGAACCAGTACACCGGCGATGAGAACGAGCACAGCAATGGCGCCGATTACTAGCAGTGGTTCCTGCGCCACGACAAAACCTGTGGCGATAACTCCGCTGGTCAGGATTGCCAGCAGTAGGAGCAGCTTACGCGCTGCCGGAATATGTTGGTCAGAAGTTGGTGAGATCATGACTTGCTTTCACCTGTCGTTACCGGCGTGGCGTCCGGCTGCACAGCCGGCGCCGGACTCTGTTGGCTGCTCTGCCGGCGGGGTTCCCAGCGCTCGATGCGACGCCCACGCAGTAGATTGGCGACAGCCACAATGCAGGCCACGTTGACCATGCAAAAATAGAAGGGCAGCGTGAATAACTTGCGGTTCCCAATGCGTGTTTTCTTGAGGAGAATATGCAACGCTGCCAGGCCATAAAAGGCTACCTGGCCCGCGACAAACAGCTTGTAGATCAGGCCCCGGGCCCACAAAAGCGGGCTGAGAAGGGCCACGAGCATCAGGGGAAATACGACCAGCCGGCGCAGAACTTTATGCGAAAAGAGCTGAAGTGCGTAAAAACCGTGACGAAAGGGATTCAGCAACGCGCGTCGTAACACAACTGCCTGCAGTCCACGCGTGATAACGCGCACCTTGCGCTCGAACTCCCGCCCACTGGACGGGGCAACAGGTTCGTAAGCGACTGCGTCCGGCGCAAAGACCAGCCGGTAGCCCTGATCGACGACGCCGGTGGAATTGAAAAAGTCATCGGTGACGCCGCCCGGAATGGGTCGGAACAGCCGACGACGGATCGCATATATGGCGCCAGTTGCCGAGATGGTATTGCCGGCCTCGCTCTGGAACTGCTTCAGGAAACGATCAAAGCGCCAGTAACTCTTCTCGCCGCCGTCGTTGCCGTTTCGTAAGTAGCGCTGGTTTCCTGCCACACCTCCTACGTTTGTATCGGCAAACGGGCGCACGAGAGCGCAAATGGCGTCGGGTGCAAACATGCTGTTGGCGTCGGAAAAGACCAGTATTTGTCCGTTCGCAGCGGCAGCCGCAGCATTTAGCACAGGCGCTTTGCCCAGCCGCGGTAAATCCAGCAAGCGCACGCCGCGCCGCTCGTATTCTTGTACGACGGCGGTCGTGCCATCGTTCGAACCGTCGGAAGCGATGATGATCTCAAGACAGTCGGACGGATAGTCAAGGGCCAGAATATTATCCAGTTTGGAGCCGATCGACTTTTCTTCATTGTGCGCCGCAATAATCAAACTGACCCGCGGCGTAATCTGCGCGCTGTGGTAGGGCTTGCGAAAGAGCAGACCACGCAAAAACACCAGCGTGGGAAACAGTGCATAGGTGTAGACGATGAAGGCGACAGACGCCCAGAACAAGATCAATAGGAGTGTCATGACGGCACCTTCGTCTCAAAGCGCTCCGCCAATCGCCTGGCGTTGCGCTGAAGATCGAACTCGTTCAGAATTTTCTGGCGTGCAGCCTGTCCCAGACGCTGTCGCAGGGCCGGATCGCGCCACAACCGTTCCAGGACATCGGCCAGGGCCACAGCATCGCCTGGAGGCGCCAGCAGGCCACTAACGCCGTCTTCGACCAGCTCGGGAATCCCTGATAGGCGGCTGGCAACGACGGGCAATCCGCTGGACATGGCTTCCATTAAAGCCACGGGAATGCCCTCGCGTCGCCCGTCACTAGAGGGGACGCTGGGCGCGGCGACGACTTTGGCATCACGTAAAAGTGCAGCCACGTCAGCGCGCGTCTGCTGCCCGTGGAAAGTTACCTGGTCCGAAATGCCTGCATGCTCGCTCTGCATCTCCAGGGCGTCGCGGTCGGGTCCGTCGCCGATAAAGTGGCAATGGAAGGCCACATCTCGCTCTTTAAGCAAGCGACACGCTTCTAGCAAAAAATGTTGTCCCTTGACCTCGTGCAACGTTCCGATGCAACAAATGGTGAGCGGCTGGGCAGGAGTCTCGTCTAACGCTGCGCGCCCATCGGCCACTGCCACTTCGTCTCCTGGGCGAAAATGCTCCGTATCCACGCCACAATGGATGATGGTCATTTTTTCGGCATGGCGGCCGTCGCAAGCATTGAGAATAACCTCTTTGTTGAAATCTGAAATAGGGACGACGAAGCTTGCTTCGGCCACCTTTTCCGCCAACATCGTGCGGTCGCGGTGTATGTCTGAGCCATGCGCCGTAAAACTAAAAGGGATGTCCGTGAGCCGGTGTATCACGTAGGCAGCGGCTGCCGGATGGCTGGCGAAGTGAGCGTGCACATGGCTGATTTCTAGACGCTCCATTTGCGCCGCGAAGTAGACGCTTTTGGGGAAAATGCCCAACGCGCCGGTGAAGTAACGAAAACTACCCCAGTTACCTTTCAATAGAGCGCCAAGCGTCGCCAGATAGGTTCCTGGCTTCCGTCGCAAATAACTGAGGTTGGCGCGCACAATCGGCCAGGAGATAAAAGGCACGAAGTGCGCCTCCTCCATAAAGCGCTCCGCCTCAGGGTGCATAATGTTGGTTCGTTCACGTAGCAGAGGAAACAGTTCGACTGTAACCCCCTGCTCCATCATGGCGATCATTTCGTAGAGGATGAACGTTTCGGTAAGTTTGGGGAAGCGCGACATCATGTAGGCGACGCGCGGTTTGGGCCTTGTCTCCCTCGTTTCGGAAACAATCGCCTCCCTCTTGTTATTAAGCGCCACCATTACCGCGCACTCCCCTTGTTGCTGCCTGCCTTTTCATCTGACGCCATATTAAAGCGAGCGCTTCGCGGCGCACCACGGTGCTGTCCTGGCTGGCGTCTATGACCACGGCTCGCGGAAGCTCTGCACGCATCTGAAGATATTCTTGTCTCTGTTGTTCCAACAACTCGGGCGTGTGCTCCCCTTTTCGCGCGTGCAGGACGGCGCCTGGTGCGTCCAATATGATCACCAGTTCGGGCGCCGGACAGGCATTTGCCAGTAACCAGCGACGGAATCTTCGTAGCGGATCCAGGTCCCGGCGAGGCGACAGCGCCGCATCGTACGTGTAACGATCAAAAATTACTAGGCGCGAGCGGCCTTGATGGTAACGAGCCTGCAGGTAGCGGCGCCATTGGGTCAGCAAGCGGCTGAGCAAACCCAATCCGGGCACGCGCAAATAACGTGGTCGCGATTTTTCCTTCTGATATAGGCCCATATATATGGAGCGCGTGGGGAAATAGGAGGAGGCTTCAATGCCGGCGGCAAGGGTTGTCTTACCGGCGCCATCGGGCGCCAGAAGCGCCACCATAGGCACCCTGCGGCGCCAGAAGCCGGCCCAGCGATTCAACTTTTGCAGCACGCGACCGCGGATCCGACGGTAGGTCGTCCCCAGACGGTCATCGCCCGCCATGCGCGCGGCGATTTCATTCTCGTATGACAGCAGCGCCTGCCAATCGCCGGCGTCAATGAGATCGGCTAATTGCGCCCATGTCAGGCCTGGCAAACCGGTGGACGACAGTTGCGAAGATACATACGCGTGATCTGAAATTTCGTGGCGCAACTGCACCAGGCGTCGCCGGCGCGCAGGATCGAACCGACCTTTATCCAGTACACAGTGCAGAAACAGCGCGACAAACTCGTCTTCGGTAGAGGGAACGTAGATCGGCCCGCGCTGCTCCCGCCTTTTTAGGCAGCTCCTGGCAAGCTCGGTATGCAGGGCGCGGATAGGACGTCCGTAGGCGAGGCTCGTGACGACGTCGAGTTTTAACCAGTGATCCCGCTCCTCGTCATAAGTAAGGAAGAAATGGTGCGGCGCATGCCCTAGCGCGGGGAGACTGACAAAGTCGTGTTCGATCGCGATCTCACGCAAGCGGGGAAGGTGCGCCTCGTCGATCAGGAGATCGATTTCATCACTTTGTGCCAGCTGTTCCAAGTCGTCGCCGTCCCGCAGCAGGCAATAACTCACCTGCCTTTTCTCGAGCGTCGCAAAGAGATTACGAATTTGCCCGGAAAGTGCGGCGCGCGTGACCTGAACACCTACATCAGCGGTGTCCTTCTGAGACGTAACTATTACTTGCGCGTTCATGACGTAACGACGGTTTCTTCCGAAGCGTCAACGCTATCTCCTTCCGTCGTCTTCTCAACGTTCGTGGAATCGTGATCGATAGCAGAAGCGTTGCTCTCTTCTTGTTCTGAACCGG
>CAYSMQ010000105.1:0-12641 GCA_964432035.1 uncultured Ardenticatenaceae bacterium | reverse complement strand
GTCTGTGGCGAGGTAATTACAGAGCGCGCGGGGGTGGTCAACCTTTCGCTGGACGGCACGATGCTCATGTCGGCCATGACCGGCTTCGTCATCGCCCTCAACACTGATAGTCTGATTACCGGCTTCCTTGCCGCTGCCGTCGTCGGCGCCATCTTTTCCTTTATCGTCGCCTTCGGCAGCATTCGCTTGCGCCAGAGCCAGGTCGCAATCGGGTTCGTACTGACGCTTCTGGGAGACGATCTGAGCGCCTTCCTTGGGCAAAACTACTCCCGTATGCCCGGACCCGCCGTGCCCCACGTTGGCATCCCTATACTGAAAGACATTCCGATTATCGGACCCATATTCTTCGACCAGGATATGGTCGTCTATTTTGCCTTCGCCCTCGTTGGCGTTACCTGGTGGTTCCTGAACCGCACGCAGCCTGGCCTACATCTGCGCGGCGCCGGGGAACGTCCAGAGGCGGCGTTTGCGCGCGGCGTGGACGTCAATAAGCTCCGCTACTTGTACACAATTATTGGCGGCGCCCTGGTCGGCGTCGCCGGCGCGGCCTATTCGCTGGACGTCAAACTCGGCTGGTCCGATGGGCACATACGGGGTTTTGGCTGGATTGCGTTGGCCATCGTCATTTTCGGCGGCTGGTCGCCGCTCAAGGGCGCTTTCGGCGCAGTGCTTTTCGGCGCAACGCGAGCGTTAGCCGGCATCTTGCAGAGACAATTCCCGGGCGTTTCGGTGGTCACTTTTAACACATTGCCGTGGTTACTGATGATCTTTGTACTGGTAATTTCCAGTAGTGATCTGACCGAGCGCCTGATAGAGGTGATGCCCAGGCGAACACAGGGGCCGCTACGTCGTTTGCTGCGCGTGGCCCCACCATTAGCGCTTGGTACGCGCTTCGAAGAGAAGTAGTTTTATGAGGATAGAGCGAGAGGAAAGAGGATAGAGCGAGAGAGTAGAGGGTGGAGCGAGAGGACAACTCAAGCTCTGGCTCTGTACTCTGCACTCATCACGAAACACAGATGCTACGTTTACTGGCAAAATACCCACTTCTCGGACGTCTCTTTGATGCCATGTTGCCGCTCTTGGCGACACTGGCTGCCCTTGCCGTGGGCGCCGTCATGCTCATCTTGCTCGGCGCCGACCCGCTACAATCGTATGCCGCCATGTTCGACGGCGCGTTTGGCAGCCAGAACGCCATCGCCGACACCATCGTAAAGGCCACACCGCTCCTGCTGGTCGGCCTGGGCATATGTATTGCTTTTCGGGGCGGCGTCATCAACATTGGCGGCGAAGGGCAGCTGATTGCGGGCGCCGTGCTCGCCACGTATATCGGACTCAGCTTTCCCGATAGCCCGGCAATCGTCGTCGTCCTCGGCGCCCTGGTAGGCGGATTCTTAGCCGGCGCAATATGGGGCGGCATTCCCGGCGTTCTCAAAGCCTACTACGGCGTCAACGAGATTTTGAGCACGATCATGATGAACGCCATCGCCGTACAGTTCATGAACTTTCTCTTGCGTGGCCCCATGATCGACCCCGTCCAGCTGGAGCGCGCGTCGCGCATCCCAGAAACGGCGCGCCTATCGCGGGCCTTCGACCTTCCCCGACTAATTCCCACGCGCCTACATCTTGGCGCGCTCATCGCCGTGATCCTTGCATTTGTGGTATTCATATTTCTGTGGCGCACGACGGCCGGTTACCGTATTCGAGCCGTTGGACTCAATCCCGAGGCGTCAACATACGCTGGCATCAACGTCAAACGTTACGTTGTGCTCTCGTTGTTACTTAGCGGCGCCTTTGCCGGGTTGGCGGGCGCCATACAAGTCTACGGCGTGCACCATTTCATGTTCACAGATGGCTCGGCCGCCGGTTTTACAGGATCGGCGGGCTTTAACGGTATTGTCGCTGCCCTTTTCGGCAAACTTCATCCCATCGCCACGATCCCAGCCTCCTTTATTTTCGGCGCCCTGCTTGTGGGCGCCAACAGGCTGCAACGGGTCGCGCAGGTCCCATCGGCGCTGATAACGGCGCTGAACGGCCTGGTAGTCGTCTTTGTCGTCAGCAGCGAAATTTGGAGCCGCCGTATGGCCCGGGCCCGCGACGCTCGTCAGGCCGAAGAATCTAGCAAGACGCCTGTGCTCGAGCCGCTGGACGATGACGGCGCTCCGGCTACAGCCCCCGGGGGGAACGTATGATTTCGGAACTATTAGACATCGCCGTCATTGTCGGCATTCTTTCTTCAGGCATCCGTCTGGCAACGCCCTATCTCTATGCAGGCATAGGCGAAATGTTTGGGCAACGAAGCGGTGTCCTCAACCTGGGCGTGGATGGCATCATGCTGCTTGGCGCCTTTGCTGCATTCTACGTGGTGGTTACCACAGAGAGCTTAGTGTATGGGCTCCTGGCTGCCATGTTGGTTGGCGGCGTTATGGGTCTCTTAATGGCCTTTATCAGCGTGACCTTACAGGCTGAACAGGGCATCAGCGGCATTGGCATTTACCTCTTTGGGCTGGGCATGAGCGATTTGTTGTTCCAGAAGACGCTGGGAAGCGTCCAAACGGTCAGCGGCTTTCCCCAGGTGTCCATTCCCCTTCTCGGTGACATTCCCTACATTGGCGAAATCTTCTTCAACCACAACGCGCTTGTTTATGTCGCCTATCTGCTGGTGCCCATCGCTTGGTTTATTGTCAACAAGACCACCATCGGATTGAAGATTCGCGCCGTGGGTCAGAATCCCGAAGCAGCCGATTCTCTGGGCGTCAGTGTTGCCGGCGTCCGCTACTTCACTGTCACGCTCGGCGGCGTCATGTCTGGCATCGCCGGCGCGTCACTTTCCATCGCGCTACTTAACGTCTTCCAGCAGAATCTAACCGCCGGTTTAGGCTTCATTGCCGTGGCCCTCGTCTATTTCGGCGGCTGGAGACCGTTCGGCGTCCTGTTTGGCGCCCTCATCTTCAGCCTGGTGAACTCCTTGCAAGTTTGGGTTCAGGTATTGGGAATTCCTGTTCCCTCCGACATCGCAGTTATGATGCCCTATGTATTGACCATTGTCGTACTCGTCTTTACCGTTCAACGAGTGCGGGCCCCCGCAGCGTTGACCAAGATATACGAACGAGGAGGATAGAGGGTTGAGCTAGAGCTAGTGGAAAACCCTAGCTCTAGCTCAATCCTCTAGCTCTAAGTCCGAGGAGGTGAGAGCATAAAAATTGAGCCCACGAAGTGTTAAATACCCGTATTGCCATGAGTATCCCGTAAATAAAGTTTGGAGGAGAAAATGAAACGCTATTTTTGGCTAATTTCGCTTTTGGTCCTGGCGCTCGTCGTCGTTTCTTGCGGCGGCCAGCCCACGGCCGAGGCGCCTGAAGCAACAGAAGCCCCGGAGACGGGCACAGAAGAAGAAACACCTCAAGAGGAAGAAGAACCCGCTGAGGAAGCAGAAGAGCCATCCGGACCATTCCGCGTGGCCGTCGTCATGCCCAGCGCAATTAACGATCTGGCCTTCAGCCAGAGCATGTACGACAGCCTTCTGGCTATACAAGAGGAAATGGGCGGCGAAGAAAACTTCGAGTTCGTCTACTCCGATAACATGTTCGTGGTAGATGATGCGGCTGCCGCCATTCGTGACTACGCCAGCGAGGGTTATAACCTGATCATCGCCCATGGTTCGCAATATGGCAGCGCGCTCGCCGAGATTGCGCCCGACTTCCCCGAAACCAGCTTCGCGCACGGCACGACGGTCGAGACGTTTGTCGACGAAGGCATTGACAACGTCTTCGCCTATGAAGCACGCTCAGAACAGGGCGGCTACGTACAGGGCGTGATGGCTGCCAGCATGTCCGAGAGCGGCGTGTTGGGCGTCGTTGGGCCCATCGAGACCGGTGACGCCAAGCTATACGTCGACGGTTTCGTCGCCGGCGCGCAGGCCACCAATCCTGACATCGAGGTCAACGTAAACTACACCGGCTCCTTCAGCGATGTCGCACTGGCCTCTGAAGCGGCCACCACGCACGTAAACGCAGGGGCCGACGGCCTCACGGGCACGGCGCAGATGGTCGTTGGCGCGATTCAGGTCGCTCAGGAAAATGACGTCCCCTGGTTTGGTACGCAATCCAGCCAGACGAGCCTGGCCCCTGAAGTGGTCGTCTCTAACCAGGTCTACGACTGGACCGGCGTCCTGCAAGACATCATGGACAACATGGAGGCCGGCACGCTCGGTGGCGAAGCCTACGCCATCACACTGGCCAACGACGGCCTGGTGATGGATTACAATGCCGATTACGACATTCCCGATGACGTCATGGCCCTCGCCGAGGAAACTGTGGCGCAAATCGAGAGCGGCGAGATCGTCGTCGTCGAAGGCGCGCCAGCAGCGCCCGCCGAAGAAGAACCGGCCGAAGAAGAGGCTGAAGAAGGCGAAGAGGGTGAAGCAACCGGACTTGGCGGCGTAGAGGGTGACCTCACCTTTGGCGTCGTGCTCGTTGGCCCTGCCAACGATCGCGGTTGGAGCCAGGCGCACGCCGAAGGCGCGGCGTACGTCGAGGAGAACATCCCCGGCTCTCAGGCCATTCTCTTTGAATCTTTGAACCCCGCGGACAAGCCGGAGGCAACGCTCGAGGGCGTCGTCGACGACATGGTATCGCAGGGCGCTCAGCTCATCTTGACCACGTCTGACGAGTTTGAAGAAGATACCCTGAGCGTCGCCGAGAAGTATCCGGAAATCGTGATCATCAACATTTCGGGCGACGACGCCTGGGAGGAAGGCGAGGATTACAAGGCCCCGCCGAACCTGGGCAATATGATGGGTCGCATGGAAGACATGAAAGCCATCGCCGGCTGCGCGGCCGCCCTGGCCACGGAAACCGGTAACATTGGCTATCTTGGTCCGCTAATCAACCATGAAACGCGCCGCCTCACGGCTTCCGCCTACCAGGGCGCGCGTTACTGCTACGAGAACTATCGTGACCTGAATCCTGACGACCTGACCTTCACCGTCACCTGGATCGGCTTCTGGTTCAATATTCCCGGCGTCACCCTCGATCCCACGGAAGAGACCAACTTCTTCATCGATTCGGGACATGACGTGATCATCAGTGGTATCGACACCACCGAAGGCATTGACGTTGCCGGGCAGCGCGCCAATCAGGGCGATCGGGTCCTGGCCGTCCCCTACGACTACGAGAATGCCTGCGACAACGCGCCTGAGATCTGCCTGGGCGTCCCCTACTTCAACTGGGGCCCGTCCTATCTGGACACAGCGCAGCAGGTCATTGACGGCACGTGGACCCAGGATTGGCAGTGGCTACCGCCCAACTGGGACGACCTGACCAACAACGACGTGACACACGTCGGTTGGATTCACGGCCCCGGCCTCACAGAGGAATGGCAGGCTTCTCTCGACGAGTTTATCGCCGGCATGGCTGCTGGTGACATCAACGTCTGGGAAGGCCCCATCGTCCTTCAGGATGGCACAGAGTACGTGCCGGAAGGCGAAACCGCAACCCCGCAACAGATCTGGTACCTCCCGCAGCTGCTGGAGGGTATGACGGGCGCCAGCGAGTAATCGCTTAACCCCTAACCGGTTCTACGACTAGAGGCTGGAGATACTCCCGCAAGGACAGTCGGTCTCCAGTCTCTAGTCTCCAACAATCGACGGATTATTATGACCACACAGCCCGATCCCTCCAGCGAGAAGATCCGCATACGCCACGTAGAAATGCAGGGCATCGTCAAGCGCTTCCCCGGCGTATTGGCTAACGACCATGTTGACTTCGACGTGCGCGCCGGCGAAGTACACGCCTTACTTGGCGAAAATGGCGCCGGAAAAAGCACCCTGATGAAGATCCTGTACGGCCTCTACCAACAGGAAGAGGGCGACATCCTCATCAACGGCGAGAAGGTAACCATACATTCACCATCAGATGCGATTCAATTGGGAATCGGCATGATTCACCAGCACTTCATGCTGGTGCCCACGCTGACCGTTGCAGAAAATGTGGCCCTTGGCCTCCCGTCGTCTCGCGGCCCCCTGACCGACCTGGAGCGCGTTGCAGCGCGTATCGAAGAGTTAGCCGAAAGCTACGGTCTGCAAGTCGATTCACACGCTCACGTGTGGCAGTTGTCCGTCGGACAGCAACAGCGCGTTGAAATCATCAAGGCCCTATACCGCGGCGCAGATCTCCTCATTCTCGACGAACCCACGGCAGTCCTCACACCACAAGAGGTCGAAGAGTTCTTTCAGACCTTGAACCAGATGGCGCAGGAAGGTCACTCGCTGATTTTCATTTCTCACAAGCTGCACGAAGTCATTGCAATTAGCGACCGGGTCACCGTACTCCGCGATGGAAAGATGGCAGGCGCCGTTCCAACCGAAGAGACGACGCGTCGCGCCTTGGCGGAGATGATGGTGGGGCGTGAATTGATCCAGCAGTTCGACCGCGCCGAGGTGCAACCGGGAGAGTGTCGCCTGCGCGTCGAAGACATCGAGGCCCTGTCCGATCGCGAGACGCCCGCCTTGCGCGGCGTCACCTTGGAAGTAAATGCCGGCGAAATACTTGGCCTTGCCGGCGTTTCCGGAAACGGGCAACGCGAGCTCGCCCAAGTAATCAGCGGCTTGCGCCAGGCCACCGCGGGCAAAGTCACCCTTGGGGGACAAGATCTAACAGGCGCAGCGCCGGGTACGCTCATGGAGAAGGGGCTGTCTTACATCCCTGAAGAACGCATGCGCGAGGGTATGGTGCGCGAATTTACGGTCGCCGAGAATCTCATCTTACGCGACCACATTCAGAAGCCCTATGCCCGCTCCGGCTTCTTCAACTTCCGCGCCATCCAGAAACGCTCTAATGACCTGGTCCAGGCCTTCAACGTCAAGACGCCTTCACTGGAAACGCCTGCCAAAAACCTTTCCGGCGGCAACATTCAGAAACTAATCCTGGCCCGCGAGCTTTCGCGAAAGCCGCAGGTAATCATCGCCGCCCAACCGACGCGCGGCCTGGATATTGGCGCCATCGAATACGTACACCAGACGCTCTTGAATCAGCGCGAGCAGGGAGCCGCCATCCTCCTCATTTCAGAAGATCTGGATGAGATTCTTGGTCTCTCTGACCGCATCGCCGTCATCTACGAGGGGCGCATCATGGGCGAACTGAGCCGCGAGGAGGCTACCGCGGAGCAGTTGGGCCTGATGATGGCCGGCGTGACAAAAGAAACGTAAGCGTAGCACCCAAGACATTGGCGGCGGGAGCGAACGATCATAATATTGACCAAACCTTCAATGAGGAGAGGTCAGTATGACGATAGTTGCCGTAAATCCCGCGACAAACGAGCAAATTCGCGAATACGACGAGCACTCGCCCGAAGAGGTGAAGGCGATCATCGCCGCCGCCCACGAGGCGCACGAAAACTGGCGCTATACTTCCTTCGACGAGCGGGCCGAACTGATGCACGCAGCGGGCCACGTGTTGCGCGAGAAGGCCGGTGAGTTTGCGCGCCTGATGACAGAGGAAATGGGCAAGCCGATCGAGGACGGTCGCGCCGAGGCCAAGAAATGCGCCTGGGTTTGTGATTACTACGCCGACAACGCCGAAAAATTCCTGGAACGAGAGCTGGTGCAGACCGACGCACGCAAGAGCTTCGTCACCTTTCAGCCTTTGGGCGTCGTCCTCGCCGTCATGCCCTGGAACTTTCCCTTCTGGCAGGTGTTTCGCTTTGCCGCTCCCAACCTGATGGCCGGAAATGTAGGCGTGCTCAAACACGCCTCCAACGTGCCGGGCTGCGCGCTGACCATCGAATCGATATTCAGGTCGGCCGGCTTTCCTGACAACGTCTTTCGCAGCCTGCTGATAGGCAGCAGCCAGGTTAACGCCGTCATTGAGAATCCTCTCGTACGCGCCGTCACGCTCACGGGTAGCACACCCGCCGGGCGCGCCGTTGCTAGCAAGGCCGGCGAATTGATCAAGAAGACGGTTCTAGAGCTTGGCGGCAGCGACGCCTACGTCATCCTTGACGACGCCGACCTGCAACGGGCCGTAGATACCTGCGTCGCCAGCCGCCTCATTAACTCCGGACAGAGCTGCATCGCCGCTAAGCGCTTCATCGTCACCGAAAAGAACCGCGAGAAATTCGAGCGCCTCTACGTCCAACGCATGCGCCTGGCCAAAATGGGCGATCCCATGCAGGAAGAGACAGACGTTGGTCCTCAGGCCCGCCCGGATTTGCGCGACGACCTGCACCGGCAGGTTCAAGAGAGCATCGAGAAAGGGGCAACCTTACTGCTGGGAGGCCAGGTCCCGGACGGTCCCGGCGCCTACTATCCGCCCACAGTGCTCACAGACGTCAAGAAGGGCATGCCGGCGTACGACGAAGAGCTGTTTGGTCCCGTCGCGGCCATCATTCCCGTGGCCGACGAAGACGAGGCCATCCAGGTGGCAAACGACAGCATCTTTGGCCTGGGCGCCGCCGTTTTCACCCGCGACGTGCAGCGCGGCGAGCACATCGCCGCCACCCGGCTGGAAGCAGGGTGCTGCTTCGTAAATTCCTTCGTCAAATCAGACCCGCGCCTCCCCTTTGGCGGCATAAAAGAGAGCGGTTACGGGCGTGAACTTGCCGTCTATGGCATAAAAGAATTCGTCAACATCAAGACCGTTTACGTCGCCGCCGCGCCAGATGAGATAGACAGCGCTGAGTAAAGAAGATCCCGCCTATGGAAGAATTGAACCTTAGGCACCACTTCATAGGCGTCGGGCTGCTTACCCTACACACGGTACAGGCAGGACCTGAGGAGGGCCCGCCGGTTCTTCTGCTGCACGGTTTCCCTGAATTCTGGCAAGGCTGGCAAAATCAGATTCCGGCGCTGGCGCGAGCAGGATTTAACGTGTGGGCGCCAGACCAGCGCGGCTACAATCTTAGCGACAAGCCTGTAGACGTCGCCGCCTACAGCCTCGACCGGCTGGCGCAAGACGTCGTGGGACTGGTGAAAGCGATCGGGCACGAACGCGTCTATCTTGTAGGCCATGACTGGGGCGCCATGGTGGCCTGGTGGGTGGCGATTAACTATCCGCACCTCCTTCGCAAACTGGCGATCCTCAACGTGCCTCACCCCTCCGTCACAGTTCGCTTTGCGCGGCGCAACCCCCGCCAGTTACTACGCAGCTGGTACATCGCTTTCTTTCAGATTCCCCGGCTTCCAGAAACACTCTTGCGCCTGAACGACTGGCAGGCGACGCGACGCGCCATGCTTGCCACTGCGCGGCCTGGTGCGTTCGGCGAGCGCGATCTCGATCGCTACGTCGACGCCTGGTCACGGCCCAACGCCATGCGCAGTATGCTCCACTGGTACCGGGCCGCCGCACGGACGGAAACGGCGCCCGTGTCGAATCCACGCGTAACTGTACCCACGCGCATCATTTGGGGCGCCAACGACTTCGCCCTGAGCCGACCGCTGGCGCCGCTAAGTCTTGAAATGTGCGATGATGGGGAGCTATTCATTTTAGAACAGGCGACCCACTGGGTTCAGCACGACGAACCGCGACGCGTCAACGAACTGCTCGTCGACTTTTTCCAGGACGCCTGACAGTCGTCCTAAGCATAGCTCACATCCTGTAGGGGCGGTTCGTGAACCGCCCAGGCGCATCGCGATGCACCTGGATTGTTGAATCTCCACAACCATTGCTGCGGAAATTTCTTACAGAATGCCCGTAGACACACCCATCCCCTACATCCTAAAGTTATAAAGGAGGATTAGTCAGAACAGAACGTTAACTGCTGAGGAGAGGAATGAGACGCTTGGACTCGGGAGCGGAACGCAACCACAATTCTCAACCGGGTCTATACGATCCAGCCTTTGAACATGACGCCTGCGGCATCGGCTTTGTGGTCGACGTCAAAGGACGCAAGTCGCACGGCATCGTGAGCCAGGCTCTGACCGTTCTTAACAATCTGGATCACCGCGGCGCGCGCGGTAGCGACCCTAATACCGGAGACGGCGCCGGCATTCTGATTCAAGTCCCCCACACTTTTTTGCGCCAGGTATGCAACGAGGAAGGGATTCAGCTTCCGCACAGTGGCGAGTTTGGCGTGGGCATGTTTTTCTTGCCCCACGACCGGCAACCCCGTCAGGCCATCCAACGCAAAATAGAAAACATCGTGCACGATGCAGGCCAGCGCCCCCTTGGCTGGCGCGCAGTGCCCACTAATAGCAATTCGCTGGGGCGCACGGCGCGGCAGAGCGAGCCCTTCATCTGCCAGTTGTTTGTAGGCCCCGGTCCCCACCTCGAGGATCCACTGGCCTTTGAGCGCAGGCTCTATGTGATCCGCAAACAGGCCGAGAAAGCCCTGCGCCGCGACCTCCATCTCTCCGGCGAACGCTTCTTCGTTGTAAGCCTCTCGCACCGCACGCTGGTATACAAAGGCATGCTCACGCCCCGGCAACTGGTCGACTACTACCCCGACCTGCAAGACGAGCGTTTCCACAGCGCCCTGGCCCTTGTCCACTCGCGATTCAGCACCAACACTTTTCCCAGCTGGGAGCGCGCCCACCCCAATCGCTATCTGATACACAATGGCGAAATCAACACCCTGCGCGGCAACGCGAACTGGATGCGCGCGCGTGAAGCGCTGATGGAATCTGAGCTTTTTGGCGTTGATCTGGCCCACGCCTTGCCGGTCATTGACGAAGACGGTAGCGATTCGGCCATCTTCGACAACGTACTGGAAGTGCTCACACTCGCCGGCCGTTCCCTGCCACACGCTGTGATGATGATGATTCCCGAGCCCTGGCAGCGCCATAAGAGTATGAGCGCCGAAAAGCGCGCCTTTTACGAATATCATAGCTGCCTCATGGAACCGTGGGATGGACCCGCGGCAATTGCCTTCAGCGATGGGCAGGTCGCCGGCGCCGTCCTCGACCGTAACGGCCTGCGACCCGCACGCTACGTCGTCACCGACGACGATCGCGTAATCATGGCCTCAGAAGCCGGCGTATTGCCCCTGCCGGCAGAGCAAATTAAGTACAAAGGGCGCTTGCAGCCGGGCCGCATGCTTCTGATCGACACCGCCGCCGGCAAGATAGTCGACGACGATGCCCTGAAGCAGGACATCGCTCACCGGCATCCCTATCGGCGCTGGCTTGAGCAGCACATGGTGACGCTCGACGAACTGCCACCGATCCCTGAACACGACCGGGCGCCCGCACAGACGCCGGCGGCCGATCATGAACTGGTTCAGTTGCAGCAGGCGTTCGGCTACACCTTCGAAGATTTGCGCGTGATAATGGCGCCCATGGCCGCCAATGGCGTGGAGGCCATCGGCTCCATGGGCGACGACACGCCGCTCGCCGTGCTTTCCGACAAGCCACAACCGGTTTTTAACTACTTTAAGCAACTGTTTGCCCAGGTCACCAACCCACCCATAGACGCCATTCGCGAGGAGCTGGTTGTGGGCACGGAAGTCATGCTGGGTGCAGAAGGCAACTTGCTCTCCAACGCGCCCGGCGACTGCCGCCGCCTGAAGCTGCCCCATCCCATCTTGAGCAACGATGCTTTGGCGCGCATTCGCAAGGCATCGTTAGATGGTCTACAAAGCGCCGAATTGCCAATCTTGTTCGACGTCTCTTCCGGCGGCGCGGCGCTGGAAGCAGCGCTCGAGACCTTGGGCGAGCAGGCCGAAGCCGCCATTGCCGGTGGCGCGAACATCCTAATCCTTTCCGATCGCCGGGTTTCGGCGCGAGAAGCTGCCGTTCCCGCGCTCCTCGCCGTAGCTGCCTTGCACCACCACCTCATCCGTCGTGGCCTACGTACCCAGGTCAGCCTGGTCGTAGAGACAGGAGAAGCACGTGAAGTACATCACTTTGCCACCCTCATTGGCTATGGCGCCGACGCCGCCAACCCGTATCTGGCGCTGGCCAGCATCGCCCAAATGGTGCAGCGAGAATTGCTCGACGTCAGTTCCGCACAGGCGGCTCAGAAAGCCTACATCGGCGCCACCGTCAAGGGCGTGGTCAAGATAATCTCCAAGATGGGCATCTCCACCGTCCAAAGCTACCATGGCGCCCAGATCTTCGAAGCCGTGGGCTTGCATCCTGACGTCGTGGATCGCTACTTCAGCGGCACGCCGTCGCGCATTGGCGGTGTGGGCTTCGACGTGCTGGCCCTCGAAGTGCAGATGCGCCACACCAACGCCTTCCATCCGCGACCGGCAAACGGCCACGCCCTACCGCCCGGCGGCCGCTACCAGTGGCGCGACGGCGGCGAAGCGCACCTGTTCAACCCCGGCACCGTACACCTCTTGCAACACGCCGTGCGCAGCGGCGACTACGAAGCCTACCTGCGTTACGCCAAACAGGTGGACGACCATAACCGCGACTGTCACACCTTGCGCGGCCTGCTTGCCTTTAAAAAAGCCGCAGAACCTATACCGCTGGACGAGGTCGAACCGGTCGAAGACATTCTGCGCCGCTTCAAGAGCGGCGCCATGTCCTACGGTTCCATCAGCCTGGAGGCGCACGAAACGGTGGCCATCGCCATGAACCGCCTGGGCGCCAAGAGTAACACGGGCGAGGGCGGCGAAGACCCGCGCCGCTACCGGCCCGATCCCAACGGCGACCGCCGCAACAGCGCCATCAAGCAAGTCGCGTCAGGGCGCTTTGGCGTGAC
>CAYSMQ010000104.1:0-12657 GCA_964432035.1 uncultured Ardenticatenaceae bacterium | reverse complement strand
TGCCGGCTTTGAGCAGATAGTGGCGACGCTTGGCGTCGTCGTCGCTGCGGTCGTAATGCAAGGCCAGGAGGTCGACGTATTGCTCAAGTGATGCGGCGTAGGTTTCTTCGATGTAGTGACCGATCTGCCCGTGCAGCACGGCGCGCGTGGCGTAGGGCAGGCTCTCGTAGGACACTTCCTGCGTGAGGACGTGCTTAAAAAGGTAGGATAGCTCAGGTTCCGGCGATTCGAGGCTGGTCAACTGCATATCGGCGAGCGTTTGCAGGTTGTCTAGCACGTGGCTCTCGTCGCCCAGCTGGGGATAGACGCCCCAGACCATGGCGGCTGGAAACTGGCGGCCGATGACACTGGCGACCTTGATGGTTATTTGCTGCTGTTCGTTTAGCTGGTCAATACGGCTAAGGATGAGGCTGTAGATGCTAGACGGTAGATCGAGCTGAGCCAACCGTTCGGTATCGGAAGGTTCGATTTGCAGATCGTGGAGGTAGTTGAGTATCTCTTCGATGTAGAAAGGGTTGCCGGCGGCGCGGCCGGTGATTTTTGCCACGAATTCGTCTGGTATGTCGGACTGGGCGCCCAGATATTGTTGGATCTTGAAATTGATGAGCTGTTGGGCTTCCTGGGGCGTGAAATCGGTGAGGGGAATCTCGGTGAAGTAAGAGAGTTGCTCGACGCGCGGCGCCTGGAGGCGCTGTACGTCGGGCGGCCGGTAGGCCAGGAGCAGGACGACGGGAAGGCCGGCAATGGCGCGGCCGATGGCCTCGAGCAGATCGTGGGAGACCTCGTCCATCCAGTGGGTGTCGTCCAGCAGGAGGAGCAAGGGCGCGACGCGGGAGCGGGCACGCAGGCAATCGACGAGTAGCGACTCCAGGGACGTTTTGCGCAGCCGGGCGTCGAAAGAAGCGGTGAGTTCGTTGTCGGGAATGGCGATGTTGAGAACGGCGTCAAGAAGGGGTAGGCGAGGGACGAGGGCGGGATCGATGCGAGACAGGCGTTCCTTGAGGGCGGCGATTTGTTGTTGGGGCGGCGCAGCGGCGTCCAGATCGAAGATGCCGCGCCAGATGTTACGCCATACGAGGTAGCTGCTGTTGATGCCGTAGGATTGGCACTCTCCGGTAAAGACGTCGAAGCCTCGTTCCTGGGCCAGTCGCAGCACCTCCGCCGCCAGACGCGACTTACCCATGCCGGCTTCGGCGGTAATGGCCACAACCTGGCCTTTGCCTTCCAGGGCCAGATCCAGGCGTTGGGCAACGTTGGCCTTTTCGGCTTCACGCCCGACCATAGGCAGGCGATAGTGCGGTTCGTGCAGTGGCACGCGCTTCTGCCGCCGCTGCCGCAGCAAACGCCAGGCGGTTACGGATTGGCTCTTGCCTTTTACGGTGAGGGCGGGTAGTTGTTCCCAGCGAAACGTGTCACTGGCGGCGGCTTGTGCGGCGGCGCCGGCAAGGATCTGACCGGGCTGAGCGGCAGTCATGAGGCGCGCAGCGAGGTTGACGGCGTCGCCAAGAACGCCGTAGGTGCGCCGGCTGCTGCTGCCATAGGCGCCGGTGCGCATACGACCCTGGGCCATGCCGATCTGAAGCGGCTGTACGGTGGGCAACTGCTCGGCGAAGGCCTGTAGCTCGAGGGCGGCGGCGGCGGCGCGCACGGAATCATCTTCGTGGGCTACGGGGGCGCCAAAGGCGGCGTAGAGATAGCTACCCTTGTCGCCGATGGTCAGCTGGATGAGGCTGCCTTCATAGCGGGTAAGCATCTCCTGCACGCCGCAAACAAAGTGGTGTAACTTTTGCGCTGCGTCTTCATCTTCGTCGTATTGGATGCCGGTGAAGCGTAGGAAAAGGGCCGCAGCGGGACGTAGCTCCGCGAGGAACTCGCCTTTGCCACTCTGCAGGCGCTGGTAGACGGGAGGCAGGAGCCACACGCGTTCCTGCTCGGCGGTCAGGGCCCCGATAGAAAGTTGGGGCCAGGGTTGCTCGGCAGCCGGCGGGCGTTCGCCGCCCACGACGGCGAAGGTGTCATGCGGGCCCTGTTGTCGCCAGGCGACGATGTCCAGCGCCTCGGGCAGGACTTTGAGGACGGAGCTGTGCACAACGAGCTCGCCGCGCCGGGCGTGTTGCTCGGCAGCGGCCATATGTTCCAGGGTGCGTCCGGCCATGGCGTCGATCAGCATGTAGGTGGGATCGCCCACAACGAAACGGCGCACGGGCCCACAGGCGATGGCCACCTTGATGCCCAGGGAGACGACGTTGCCGGAGTGGGTGTGAACTCGGGCAAACTGTTGCATGGCGCTCTGCATGGCCAGGCCGCAGGCGACGGCGCGCAGGGCGACCGCGCTCACGTCTTGCCGCGGACCGGCATCGAGCCAGCAGGTGATAGCGTCGCCGCTGAAGCCGATGACGCTCCCGCCGTAGCGGTGCAACTCGGCGATGAGGGCGTCGTAGACGTGGTTGAGGTGGATGGTTAGTTCTTCAGCGCCGCGGCGAGCGCCAAGCTCGCGGGCCAGCGCTTCAGTGAGCGGTGTGAAGCCGGAGATGTCGGCAAAAAGCGCCGCACCCACCGTGCGCTCCGGCAGGTCGTGGCCCTGGGCCAAGGCCTGCCGGCGGTCCATGGGAATGTAGGCGCGAGCTAGTTCGATCAAAACGCTTACCTGTGGATGGTAATACTACCTCCGCCGAGCGGTTGGTCGACGCCGTTGTCGAATACGACGGTAGGAGACCCATTATCGCCCCAATAGACGGTGATGCGCAAGGTGTCGGGCGAGCCATCTCCGGCCGAAACCGAAAAGCGGTAGGGGTTGCCGTCAGGCGCGAGGGCGCCGTTTACCGCGCCAAGGCCCTCAATTTGCGCACTTCGGCCGCCCTGGATGATATCCAGAGAAGTAAGTGCCTGAGAACGGAAGCGGAAGTTTCCGGCCTGGAAGTGGAACTCTAGATTGCCAGACGGTGGCGTGTCGCCGCGGTTAGGCCGGGCGACAAAGCCGAAGTTGGCGCGCCCTTCAGCGGCAGCACAGGCGTCGTCGTACTGGCAGGCGCCTGCCGGAACGTGGATCCAGCCGCCGCCGGTTACGAAGGCCCCGTCGTCCTCAAAGATGATGACGTGCTCGAAGAAGGCTTCGGCCGGCGCGGGATAGGAATCCCATACCGTCAGTTTAACAGTGTAGGCGCCGGGTTGTGTGTAGGTATGGTTGCCGGAAACGGTATTGGTGGCCTGGTCGACGACGCCGGTTGTGACCGTGCCATCTCCCCAGTCCCACTCTGCGGTGTGGGCATCGTCGTCGTCGGCGTCTTCATAAACGGCCGAAAGGTGAACGGGTTGCTGCGAAAGTTCCACCGGTTCGGTGGGGCCGCTGACAGAAATGATTACCGGATCGCAGGCGTCGCCCTGACCGTCGCCGTTGCCGTCGGTCTGGTCGGGGTTGGGCGTGAGCGGGCAGTTATCTTCAGGATCGACGATACCGTCTTTGTCGGTATCCGGTGCGGTCACGATGATAGCGCCAGTGGCGCTCGACGGCTCATAGTGCGCGTCGTTCAAGCTCAGCCCGGCGATGGGGCTACCGCCGCCGAAGAAGACTTGCAACGTGTAGTCGCCGACGGGCAAATCCGCTTCGCTTAGGGGCAGCGTGACCTGTCCG
Organism: uncultured Ardenticatenaceae bacterium; assembly: GCA_964432035.1. GTDB lineage: Bacteria > Chloroflexota > Anaerolineae > Promineifilales > Promineifilaceae > JAAYYY01. The sequence goes on along the minus strand of CAYSMQ010000104.1, from coordinate 9,026 downwards.
CGGAAGTCGGTGATCAGCACACGGCTAAAGCGCACGGCGTCGTTTCCGTCACGGATGACGAAAAGTACCGACTTGTGGCGCACGCCAGCGTCGAAACTGTCGAGCAAGGTGGCCTGCACAGAGGCGAAAGCACCCTGTTCCATAGTCACGACCGACGGTGAAAGCGTGAGCGCCGTAGGCTGTTTGTGCAGCGTGAAGGCGCGCGTGGCTGAAGAGGCCGCGTAGTCGGTATCGCCCTCGAAAGAGACGGAGAGCGTATAATCGCCGGGCAATTGTTGCATGGGGAAAGTGATGGTGGCCCGGCCGTCGCCGCCGGTGACGGCGGGCAACGTGGCGCTGCCCAGGCGGAACCACAGGGCGCGGTCTGCCAGCGGCGCGCCATCGTCGTCGCGCAGCACGGCGCTGAAGTTGACCATGTCGCCGAACTCACCAGAAGTGGGGGCGCCGGTGATAGTCACTGACGTCGCTTCACCGGACTGACCAAGCTCTCCCGGATCGACGTCGGGAGTGAAATAGGCGCCGAAATTAGAGACCATGGTGACCAGGCCGGCGCCGCTAGCGGCCTGTACGATGTAGCGCACGTCGGAGGCCGCAAGGCCTGGCGGCAACGGCAGGACGCCTTCCCACTGGTCCTGGTTGTTGGGATTGCGGCTGAGGTCGAACGATTGCCATTGTCCGTGCCAGGCGCCGGTCTCTGAGGTGTATGTGACCCACACTTCGTGTACGTCGGCCGTGGGATGGCTGCCGCTGGCCTGGACGACGAAGTGCACGGCGCCACCGATGTCTGTTGCCGATACATGGCCGATGGAGGGCGGCAGGGTGGCGGCAGCGTCGCTGGTGTCGCCGCTGTAGTAGAGGCGGAAGTCGAGGCTGTGCATGAGGCGCAGCGTGCCGCGCGGGGAGACGACGGAGGACGACTTGAACTGCGCCGGGGTAATTGCCAGGCGCACGGTTCCCTCGTCGGCGTCGGCAAGGAAGTCGTAGTAGTTGACCTGCCAGGGTTGCACGGGATAGAAGACGCCAGAGTAGAAGATGGGATGGCTGCCGGCGAATTCGGTGGCGGCCACGCTGGTGAAGGGGTGCACGTCGAGCAGGTCTTCATAGGACGCGCCGCGGAAGCCGGCTCCGCGCATGACGCCGGCGTCGTGGTTGACGTTGGCGCGTTCGAGGGGCAAGATGGGATGTCCCGCGCGCGAAACGACGCCGGCGCTGCCGGTGTAATAGACAGTTTCAATCGAATCGCCGCTGACGGCGTCGACCAGCGTGCGCTCCACAGGCGTTAGGGTGCTGTCGACGGTGATGTCTGCGGTGTGCAGGCCAAGGGCGCCGCCGGGCGTGCCTTCAGAGGCGGGTGTGGTGTTCTCGACCAGGGAGGGGAACGGCGGCTCTTCCTGCTGGTTGGGCATTTCCACGCTAAGCATGGGTAGCCCAAAGAGGGCGGCGACGTGCAGCTGCTTCTCGAAAACGCTGGCGGTCACTTCGACGCCGGAGTTGGCCATGTAGTCCAGTTTGGCCTGGACCAGAGCCTGGCCCACGGACACGGGGCCTGTGCCCGTGCGCAGGCGCACGGCAAAGTCGCGGTAGAGGCGCTCGGAGTACTCGATGTACTCGCCATCGCCGTACTGGTAGCCGGTGCCGGCGATGAGGGTGGCGCCTTTCTGGGCAAAGGCCTGCGCCCAATCAGGTTGTTCGGTGACGCCGGGAACGCCGTGGTCGTCGACGGTGTTGTATCCGGCGTGGCAGCCACTGCTGAAGATGAGGGCGTTGGCGAGGTCGACGGATGAATCGACAACTTCCTGCGCCGCGAGGGTGTTATTGCCGTCATAGTCGGCGGCGAGGGCGCGGCTGGCGCTGAAATGACCGGCGAGGAAGATGAGGTCGTGGCGCTCGCCGAGCAGGAGCTGGCGCAGGTCGTCGGCGCTCCAGGAGGCGGGATCGTCGGGCGGCAGCTCGGCGGGGTCGATAAGTTCGCTGATTTGTGGCGCGGGCAAGCCGGGAGCGGTGAGCCCATCGCGCAATTCGTCGGAGACGGCGCGCGTGCCGTCTTCAAGGTAGCCATAGCCGGTGATGAGGGCCGAGTCGGGCGTTTCCACCACGCCGTTGTCGGTCTGCAGGTAGGCTTCGAGCACGGCGTTGGCCTGCGCCGCCGTTTCCACCAGGCGGCCCACGCCTATCTGCGGCAGGGGCACGGTGCTGCCCTGAACGGAGACGTCGAGGCGCGAGCCGTACGCGTCCTGTCCGAGCACGTAGTCAAGGCGTAGGCTGGCCTGGGAGATGGTGTCATCCAGGACAGGGGGCACGTACTCTGATTCTGGAGAGAGTGTGGCGCGGTCGGGATAGCGGAAGAAGGGGATGATTTCGTCGTTACCCACGAGGACGACGTGTTGCAGCGGGTTAACATCCCAGTAAGCGTCGACGATCTGCTCGATTGATTGGGCCCACAGGTTGGCTGCGTAGGGGCAGCCGGGGTTGTCGAGGGCCAGCTGGCGGGCGGCGGTGACGCGCTCGAAATCGCCGACGTCGACGACGACGCCGGAGACTTCGGGGCGGGCGGCAAGTGCATCCAGGTTGGCGAGCAGGCCGGCCTTCTCGGCGTCGCTGCCTTGCATATTCTCGACGTCGTGCAAGATGATGGCGCCGTAGTCGGCCGCGGGGACCTCGTAACCGGCGGGCGGCAGGATGTGGGGATCAATGGCGCCGCAGGCGTTGTCCAACGTGGTGACGGAGACGGTGAAGGGCGCGGTGGCATTGAAGGAGCCGTTACGACCGAAGACGCGCACGTAGAAGTCGCCAGTATTGTTCCAGGTGTTCAGGACGATTTGTTCGTCGGTAGCGCCCACGGCGGTGGAGACGGCGAGCAGGCACTGCAACTGGGCGATGGTGTGGGCGTGGGGGTTGGAAATGTCGTAGGCGTTGGAGATGTCGTAAGGATTGGAAATATCGTAAGGGTTAGAGATGTCGTAGGGGTTGGAAATATCGTAAGGGTTGGAGATGTCGTAGGGATTGGAAATGTCGTAGGGGTTGACGATGGCATCGGCGTTAGAGACGTCGTAGGCGTTGATGAAGGCCAAGGGATTGGAGATGTCGTAGGGGTTGGAGATGTCGTAAGGATTGGAGATGTCGTAAGGATTGGAAATGTCGTAAGCGTTGGAGAAGGTGGGCGAGGGCAGCTCGGCGTTGAGCAGGGCCAGATCCTGCTCCGTGTCTATGTCGCGAATGGCGGCGCCAATGTCTTTAAAGGCAACAAGATCGTAGTTGGCGGGCAGATTGGTAAGGTCGACGACGACGCGGCTGTTGGGCTGAACGCTGAATTTGAACCAACGCGCCTGACCGCGGCGGGGGATGAACTGGGAGAGGCTGCCCGTCTGCATGTCGGCGTCGCCGGTCAGCTCGATGCGCCGGGCAGCGGTCCAGTTGGTGTTGCCGGGTTGCACGGGCATGCACTGCGAGAACTCGGACGTGTTGCCGGCGGCGTCGGTGGCGGTGGCGGTGACGAAGCGCCCCTGCGGTAACTCGATGGGCACGGTAGTGCTGATGAGAAGGGCGCCGTCGATGGTGGTGGTGACGGGGATCGAGTCTAGCAGAGTCTGCCCCTCGCCGAAGCCGGCGGGGTCGCACTGTTCGCTTTCGTAGAAGTCGAGCGTGTAGGCGCTTTCGGGTGCGCCGCCCAGGCCGGCCTGCAGGCTGGTCCCGTCGTCCTGGGGCAAAGCGCCGTAGAGCACGGGATAGTTCTGCAGGTTGTTGGGTCCGTCGTCTTCGTCGTGCAGGTCGTTGTCGGTGAGACCGTCGGCGGCCAGGTCAATGCCCAGCCCGCCGTTGTCGTAGATGCTGTTATGAGCAATGGTGTTGCCAGCACCGCCAAGCACGGCGACGCCAGACTCGGGAAAGTTGGTTATCGTGAAACCGCTGACGGTGCTGCCGTCGCCGTCGATGGTCAGGCCGTGAGCAGTGGCACCGGCGTTGGCGCCATCAAGGATAACAGCGCCGGACGGCTGGGTGGCGCCATCGATAACGACGGCGTCGGTAATTGTGGGCAGCGGCGATGCAATTTGTAGGATGTGGGGACCGTCGCCAGGAATATCGAAGTGAATTTCGTCGGGTGTGGCGTCGTTGAGCCGCACGTTGGCAGCATTGATGGCCTCACGCAGAGAGCAGTGATCGCTGGCGCAGAAGCCGTCGTCAACGTCAGCGTCAGTGGTGACGGTGAAGATGGGACCGAGCTGGCCTAAATCGCCGCACGTGGCTGGGGAACCTAAGATGCCGATTTCGGCAGGGTTAAGAGCACGATCGTAGATCAGGATTTCGTCGAGAAGGCCGGTAAAGTGCGGGTCGGCGCCCCAGTTGGAGCGCGCAAGGAACCAACGCTGAGCGGAGAAGTCGTCGAAGCTCTGTCCACTATAGGCGCGGGTGCCGGCGAGCGCGCCGTCGAAGTAGATGTTCATCTCGACGCCCTTGCGGTAGGTAACGGCGACGTGATGCCATTGGTCGCCGGCGACTTGACCCGTGCTGAGGTCGAATTCTTTGCTGCCGCCGTTGCGGTAGAGGGAAGCGGCAACGTGGCCTCCGACATTCTCATTATCGGTGGTGACAAAGATTGCGCCATGGCTACTGCCAGGGCTGCCAAAGTCCCACACGCGCTGGAAGTTGCCGGTGTCAGTGGTCTGGCGGAACCAGGCGCTGACGGTGAAGTCGGCGAGGGCCTGGGATGGAAGCTCAACGTGCGCGCCGGAATCAAAGAAGGCTGCAGATTCGCCACAGATGCCATCCTGGAACTGGACGGCGCCGGCGGGTACGCCGTGGTGGTCGTTGCCGGAGGTGTCGGCGGCGCTGCCTTCTAATTCGTAGCGGGCTACGAGACCGGCGCCAAGGTTAACGGAGGTGACCTGCGCGGTTGCAGCGCCGGCGCCGGCGAGTAAGAGAATGAATAGTGCTAGCAGCAGGTAGGAAAAGAAGAGACGCGAACGGGAGGGGGACATGGGTCGTGCTCCTGATTGTGGGGGGATAGGAGACTGGAAGTTGGTTGACTGGAGATTGGAGATTGGGCATTGGTGGCTGGAGCCGAACAGGGTCGGTTAGGGAGGATGAGAGATTGAAGGATTGATGTTGGGTGTTTGTTCATTACTGGATCCAGGAAACAGGCATAGTTGAACGGCTATTACTAGAGTAATAGCTGCGAAGAGAATTGTAAGTTAATTAGTTGACAATGTTCATTACAGTTCTAGAATTGATACTTAGTATCAATAAGGAGGTCTGTGGTGAGCGTAAATGTGAAAATGGGCTGGGTTGTACGGTTGTTGGTTGTCACGCTTGTGCCGGTGCTGGTGGTGGGTTGCCAGGGAGACGGCGCGAGAGAGGATGGGCCGGGAGGCGGCAATGCGGCGAGGCCGGAAGAGGAGGCGGTGTTGGCGCTGCCGGAGCTGGCGCCGGTGGCGCTAGAGGGGCGGGCGCTGCGGGTGGTAGCAACGACGAGCATCATTGGCGACGTGGTGGGGCAAGTGGGGGGCGAGGCGATTGCGCTGACGACGTTAATGGGACCGGGGCAGGATCCGCACAGCTATGAGCCGTCGACGGCGGATTTGACGCAGGTGGCGGAGGCAGACGTGCTCTTTGTGAACGGGTGGGATCTGGAAGAGGGGCTGGTGGATGACCTGGCGAACATTGCAGGGGATGCGCCACTGGCGCCGATTTCGGCAAATATCACGCCGCTGGCTTATGGCGGTTACGAAGAAGAGGCGGGAGAGGCCGATGTGCACGGGCACGACGTGGATCCGCACGTGTGGCTGGACCCGCAGCTGGCGATGCAGTGGGTGCAGAACGTGGAAACGGTTCTCAGCAGCCTGGATCCGGAGAGCGCGGAGGTGTATGCGGCGAATGCGGCGGCTTATGAGGAAGAGCTGGCGGCGCTGGACGCGCGGATGGCGGAGGCGTTGGAGCAGATCGCGCCGGAGCGGCGGAAATTGGTGACGAATCACGATTCTCTGGCCTATTTTGCGCGGCGCTTTGACTTTGAGATCGTGGGTACGGTGATTCCGGGGGCCAGCACGCTTGCGGAGCCGTCGGCGCAGTCGCTGGCGGGGCTGGTGGAGCGGATGCGAGAAGAAGAAGTATGCACGGTTTTTGCGGAATCGACGGCGAACGCGCTGCTGGCGGAAACGGTGGCTGATGAGCTGGAGGCGTGCGAGGAGGTGCAGGTGCTTTCGCTGTATACGGGCGCGCTGGGCGCGTCGGGAAGTGGCGCGGAGAGTTATGTGGCGTTGATGGAGGAGAATTTGGAGGTGGTGGTGGAGGGGTTGGGGACTGGAGATTAGGGATTGGAGATTGGGGTGCTTGGGGGACGAAAGCCGGGTTGTAAGTGTTGGTGTGTTATAGTGGATGATGGGCTGGGGCTCATTTTCGTCGAGGGAGACACGGTTGTAGCGGCTTCTGGCGCCAGTAAAGGGTGAAATAGGGATGAACAGTACAATTTACTGTGGGGAGTGTGGCCAGCGGTTGAGCGACGGCGCTCGCTTTTGTGACAAGTGCGGGACGGCGGCGCCGGTAATGCCGGGAGCCGCGGCGCGGGACAAGCGGCCGGAGGACACGGGCCGCAAAGCGGGTAACGGCTGGCAACGCTGGATACTTGGGGGCCTGGCGGGACTGTTCATGATTTTGCTGATGGTGCTAGGTTGGAGTCTGGGACGTTCGCTGGCCGGCGGGCTAGCCGCGGGTGCGCTAACGGCGCTTGACGGGGACGAGGAACAGGCTGTGGTGGCTCCGACTGAGGGGAGCGCAGGGGGAGAGGTGGTGGAAGCGACGCCCGGCAATGATGGGGCGCCTGCGGGCGTCATTGCCACAAGTACAGTGGAGGCGCCGGTGGATGCGCCCACAATGACGCCGAGTCCAACAGCGGCGCCAACGGCGACGGCGACGCCGAGTCCGACGCCAACGAGCACGGCGACGGCGACGCCGGCAGCGCAAGCGGTTTTCAGTGACGTGTATTTCTGCGAGCAGCCGTGTAATGCCGACGGCAGCAACGCCAGCACTGTGTTTGCGGGCGGTACGGACATTATTTACGTTCGTTGGCGCTATGAGAATGTGCCGACCGGGGCGCGGTATCAGCGCATCTGGGAGAGTAACGGGCAGGAGTGGGCGCACTATGACTGCACGTGGCCCGGTCCGTCAAGCGCTGTTGAAAGCATTTCGCTGTCGGATCCGGGCGGATTGCGCTCGGGAGAGTGGAAGGTGACGATTTTGCTCGACGGGGAGATGGTGATGCAGGAAACGATCACGTTGACGGGTAGTGTGACGCATTGGGATGTGGCGGGGGAGTTTGATAGTTGTTATGGGAAGCGGTGAGTGGGGCTGACGGAGTCAGCTTGGGAGTTTGGGGGTGGGATGTCATTGGTTTTCGGTGATTTATTGCACTAGGGGCCAGAAGGGGATGGCGGTAGAGTGAGGGATTGAGAGGAGATCTCTCATTGAGACAGCTGCCAGAAAGGAGCATACCGATGGCTGAGATTGATGCACTTGTGCAGGATTTCCTGGGGCAAAAAAGGATTGCCGTGGTGGGAGTATCTGATGAGCGGGAGACGGGGTGTAACCTGGCCTATCGCAAGTTTAAGGAAGCGGGGTACACGGTGAGCGCGGTGAATCCGCGACTGTCGAGCTTCGAAGGGGATCAATGCTATGCAGATTTAAGCGCCATTCCGCAGAAGCCTGATGGCGTTTTTATCCTGACGAATCCAGGCGTTACAGAACAGATTGTGCAGCAGTGTGTGGACCTGGGCATCGAGCGAGTGTGGATGCACTGCCTGATGGGCACCAAGCCGGGGTTGGCAAGAAGTATGACGAGCGTGTCGCAGGACGCGGTGCAGGTTTGTCGCGAGAATGGCATCACGGTGATTCCCGGCAGCTGCCCCAACCAGTTCCTGAAGCCGGATTTCGGGCACAGGATGATGCGCGTGATCATGCGCACGTTGGGCTTCTTGCGAATCAGCAAGAATGGCGTTGCAAAGAACAAGTCTGTGGCGCCGCAAGCGTGACGGATTTGCATAGCTTTGGAGGACGCAAATGAAGAAGATACTGGTGACGTACGCCACCATGGCGGGATCGACGGCTGAGGTGGCGCGGGCTGTGGCAGAGGAGATTGCAGCGCGTGGCATGCAGGTTGACCTGTTACCACTGGACGATGTACAGGCATTAGACGCCTATAGCGGGGTGGTGGTGGGTGGGCCGATGATTATGGGCTGGCACCGCGAAGCGTCGCGTTTCTTGCGGCGCAACCGGGACGCGTGGCAGACCATGCCGCTGGCGGTGTTTGTGACGGCGATGAGTCTGACGGAAACGGGCGAAAGGAGCGTGGACGGTTTGCCGGTTACTGTGGATGAAGGCTTGCCCAAGGCGCCGAAAGGGGATGGACGGTTGAGCTTTCGCGAGCGCTACGCGCGCCTGGGAAACTATTTGCGGCCGATTCTGAAGGCGGCGCGACCGGCGAGTGTGGCTGTGTTTGGCGGGCGGCTGGAGTACGGGCGGCTGCCGTGGTGGGCAGTGTTGTTTGCCATGTTTATCATTCAAGCGCCGGCGGGCGACCTTCGTAACTGGGAGGCGATCCGGGCCTGGGCGGCGGATTTGCCGGCGGCGATGGAGCTGGAGGCAGCGCCTGAGCAGAGCGTTGCCTGACGGAGAGGGCGTTTGACAGGGGCGGGTGGATAATGGACACTTGGCGCCATGAGCAAGGTGAGCCAGTTGAGCAAGGCGCTGCAGGCCGGTGGGTACCGCGTGACGCGGGCGCGGCAGGCGATTTTTCGGGCGCTGGTGGAAAGTGGCGGGCACGTGAGCGCGGATGATATTGTGGCGTCGGTGCACCGGGAGGAGCCGAGCGTGGGGCGCATGACGGTGTATCGTACGCTGGACCTGTTGCGACAGCTGGGGCTGGTACAGCCGGTGTATCAGGGCACGGGAGCAGCCCATTATGTGCTGATGGATGACGGGCACCACCATCATCTTGTCTGTTCCAATTGCGATCGGGTGGTGGAGTTTGACGAGTG
>CAYSMQ010000103.1:0-12699 GCA_964432035.1 uncultured Ardenticatenaceae bacterium | reverse complement strand
TCCGGTCCAGGAGGCCCTGCCGGGCCTTGCTCGCCCTCTGGTCCCTGTGGACCTGCGGGTCCTGTTTCTCCCTGCGGGCCCTGTTCGCCCGGTGGGCCCGTGGCTCCTACCTCACCTTGCGGTCCCGGGTCGCCTTGCGGCCCCTGAGGTCCGGGAGGACCTGCGGGTCCTGTTTCTCCCTGGGGGCCCTGTTCGCCCGGTGGGCCGGCAGGCCCGGTGGCATTCCAGTCCAGCGCGTTCCAGCCATTCTGGCACTCCTCGTGGGCCGCAACGATTTTTACCGTTCCGCTACCGTCGTTGAAACAGGCGTGGATGACGCCCAGTTCAACTTCACCGTCGTGCGCCGCAGCGAGCGTGACGATTGTCATGATAATGACGACGGTTAAAATGCCGGCAACGTATCTGATTGAGTTTTTCATTATATCGCTCCTAATAATTTTCTTGTCATTGCCCGCAAGGGCAGACAGCGGTCTAGCGAGCCTGTGCGACCCGCGACCTCATGGATGGGAAAAGTTACCATAGGCATTTCCTCCTTGATGGGCGCGCCCGCCACAATCATTGCAAGCAGCAGTGTAAGGCAGCGTTACCATACTGAAAGTAGAGTGGTGTTCGCTAAGCTTCCCGATTAGAATAGCGTTCGAGGCGTTCCATAGGCGTTTCAAGGACGCTTCTAGACCGTTCCACGTGGCGCTGAAGGTGCACTATTGAACAGTCGCGCTGGACTTGCCAGGCCAGAGCCAACTTGATCATGAAAAGCATGACGTCGCGCCAGAGTGTCTTTAAGCGATGACGAGCTTGTACATCCAGTTGTTGGGGGGCTTCAGCCTCACGTTTGAGGCGTCCCTGGTTTCCAACTTCCATCAACCGCGCCGGCAGGCGCTGCTGGCATATTTACTTCTTCATAGGGGCACGCCACAATTACGGTCTTCCATTGCTTTCCTCTTCTGGCCTGACTCAACAGATCAACAAGCGCGTACGAATCTGCGTCGATTGCTATACAGCGTGCGACGCGCCCTTCCTCAGGCGAATCAATACCTGGCGCTGACAACAGAAACGATTCAATGGCGCAATGAGAGCCCGTTTCAGCTTGATGTGGCGCAGTTTGAAGCGCGTCTCGAACAGGCAGCAGAGGCGCATGATCCAGTCCACCAGCAAGACGCTTTGCAGGCAGCGATAAGGGCATACACCGGTGATTTGCTCCCCGGTTTCCACGATGAGTGGATCCTGGCGGAGCGGGAGAGACTTCGCTCGCGTTACACGCTCACCCTGAGGCAGCTGGCAACACTCCACGAGGGGCGGCGAGAATACGTCGCTGCGATAGATGTCGCACGGCGCCTGCTAGAAGTGGACACGATGCAGGAGACCAGTTACCGGCTGTTGATGAAGCTACAGCTGTTAAATAACGACAGGGCAGCAGCGCTTGCCGTTTATCATCGTTGCACGACGATGTTGGCCGACGAGCTGGGGGTCGATCCCAGCCCACTGACCGAAGAGCTTTACATGCGCGTTCTGCGATTGGAGGCAGAAAAGCATGATACTCGACCGGCCTCCCCACCGGTCGTCTCACTGCCCCTTGTTGGGCGTGAGAAAGAGTGGGGGTTGCTGAGTAAGGCCTGGCGAGCGGTACAGAGAGATAGAGCTTCTCTGTTTTTAATCCAGGGTGAAGCCGGAATCGGCAAAACGCGCCTGGCGCAAGAGCTGCTGCAAACGGCACGACGCCAAGGCACGGCTGTACGCCAGACAAGGGCTTATGCTGCAAGGGGTGCGGGACCCTATAGTCCTCTCGTCGATTTGCTGCAGTCCGGGGGACCACAGTCCATGTTATCCAACCTAGATCGGGAGTGGCTCGCCGAACTGGTGCGTCTGTTACCTGAATTGCGCTCGGGGCGCGACGATATACCGGCGCCGACACCAATGGCCGAGGCGTGGCAACGACAACGTTTTCACGAGGCGTTGGCGCGGGCTATCCTGGCAGCAGGGCAGCCGCTGCTTGTTCTCTTTGACGACATGCAGTGGTGCGACGTGGAAACGTTAGCCTGGCTCAGGTTTCTGTTCGCCTACCAGCCACGAGGCAAGTTACTAATCTTGGGTACGGTGCGAGATGACGAAATCGACCTGGAACACCCGCTGAACCGATTGCGCTATGATCTGGAACAAGAGGGACGGTGTCATGTCGTTAACCTAAAGCCGCTGGAATACGACGACGCCGCTTCGCTCATAACGGAAGTCGTTGGATCGGCGCTGTCACAGGCGCAGTGTACTCAGCTGTTTGCGCGCTCCGAGGGCAATCCGCTCTTTGTCGTGGAGTGGCTGCGCGCCGGAAACGCCGTTGAGAGACAAACGATGCAAGAGGAGGAGACGCTTGAGCAAGAGGGCGACGCGACAGCGACTCCTCTGGTCGAGGGCCCGCCACCGCCGAGGGTGCAGGCAGTTATCCAGTGGCGGCTGGCTCAATTGCCCCCGCCAGCGCGCGCGCTGGCGACGACAGCGGCGACGATTGGGCGACGCTTCAACCATGAGATACTGGCGTCCGTGAGTGAATTGAACGAGCGGGATTTGATCCATTATCTTGACGAATTGTGGCGGCGCAGAATCATCCGGGAAGATGCTGATGGAACGTATGACTTCAGCCACGACCTTCTACGTGAAGTGGCCTACGGCGAAACGAGTCCCATGCGGAAACGATATCTTCATCGGCGTATTGCAGAGGCGTTATGCGGCGCGTGCGTCGCCGACTGCGGGCCGGTGGCGAGCCGCGTTGCCTATCACTTTGAACAAGCCGGCGATTTCGGGCAAGCGCGCACCTATTTCGGAGAGGCAGGACAACATGCAGCCAGTCAGTACGCCAACGAAGACGCTGCGCGATATTTTGGCCGCGCAATCGAGCTGACGAATCAGGAAGATGGATCTGGCCACAATCTGGCGCCTCTCTACACGCGCCGGGGGCGTGCATTGGAGCTTGACGGCCGATTTTTAGCGGCCATGGAGAATTACCGGGAGATGGAGAGCGTGGCTCGCGGCCTCGACGATGCGTCGATGTTGCTGACCAGCAAGACCGCGCAAGCCACATTGCTTGCTACACCTACGGCGATACACGATCCACTGCAGGGCGAACGGCTGGTGGAGCAGGCGCTATCTCTTGCGCGCGACCTGAACGACCAGGGGGCTGAAGCCAAGCTCCTGTGGAATCGATTGCTGATATATGGCTTTACACATCGCTTTGCGGAGGCCATCGATTCTGGAGAACGCGCCTTAGCTCTGGCTCAAAAGCTCAACTTACAAGAGGAGACCGCATATATCCTCAATGACCTGGCATATCGTTGTTACCGGCAAGTGGGTCGTCTGAATAAGGCCAATGAGACATTGCGGGAAGCTTGCCGCCTTTGGCGCACCCTGGGTAATTTACCCATGCTGGCCGATAGTCTGTCTGCACTCAGTGTCATCAGCGTTGACGTTGGTGAATACGAGCCGGCCCTGGCCTACTCACGGGAAGCGAAAGAGATTAGCGAGAAAACCGACAATCTCTGGGGCCAGGCCTATAGTCAATTTGATGCCGGCTGGATCTACTGGGAATACGGACGACCAGACGAAGCCATCACGACTATGGAAGCGTGTATTGGGTTGGCCGATCGGGTGGGATTTCTTGGCGCCCAGACAAACACACGGGTCGACCTCAGCCTGATTCTCGCCGATCTCGGCGCGGACGGCGAAAGTATGGATACCATGCACCAGGCGCTTACATTGGCCGAAACCCACTTTCCGGCAATACAAGCATATGTGCTAGTGAGGCTAGCGGAGCTTCACATTGCCCAGGGGCGCCTGAAGAAAGCTGAATCGCTCCTCGAACAAGTCAAGGCAGCGCCCCACTGGTTAGAACGGGCCTCGGAATCGTTCTCTTTCGCCGAGGCCAAGCTGGCGCTCAAACAGGATCATCGCGAACGGGCTATCGCCGTGGCAGAGAGGCTGCTCGTCGAATACCGGCAATCAGAAAGAAAGAAGCATCTTTCCGAAATTTTGCACCTGAACGGGCAGGTTTTGCAGGCAGCAGGCCGGAACGATGCTGCCTGGCGTCACCTTTGCGAAGCACGCGACGTCGCCGAAGCGCTGGGATCTCGACGCATGCTCTGGCCTATCTTGCTTTCGCTCAGCCGGCTCGCCGGTGACCCAACTGAATCTCAGCGGCTGAGACAAGAGGCGCGCGATATTGTTGCCTACATTGCGGACCAGACGAATAGACCACATCTGCGGGCATCGTTTCTGAAACGTCCAGAGGTGTACGAACTGCTGGGCGGCTGAGCTCTGGGGCAGCCCAGGAAGAGAGGAGAAGTGAGATGGATACGATCATGCAAGACTATCTGACTGCGGAGATAGCTAAGGGGAGCCTGGCTTATGTACGCAATCTGGTCGCCGCCGAAGCAGCCGTTTTGCGCGGGCGATTCAACGTTTCCAAGGTGTTGCGGGCATCGGCGCATGCACAACGAGCGCTGGCGATGAACGCCGCGCGGCAACTCGGCGCAACTACGGATTCAGATGTTCTCCTGAAGGCTATTCTTGAGGAACTACAGAGCGGTCTAGAGTTTGTAACAGACAACGGAAACGATGGGGACGCGACAAGAGCTCAATCAATGAGGCAATCGATGGCGGTGCGGCAGCGGCTGGCTGAAATCACGCAGGAAGCAATTGAGAGTCTTGAAACAAACAGTGACGTCCTGGAAAGCGACGTCGATCAATGGCTTTATGGTTGCTACAGTTGCGGCAATATCGCGGGCGGTGACCGACCCGCTACCTGTGATGTTTGTGGCGCCCTGGAGGCCGAATTTGAACCGTTTGGGCCTTACTATAGTCTGGCGCCTGAGCATCTCGGTCAACGAACGCCGGACGAGATCAAAGCCATTTTTGCAAAGACGGCGGATCGCGTAGCGGATGCTATTTTCGATGTCCCTGATGCCGTTTTACGGCACAGGCCAACGCCGGAAGAATGGAACGTCAAAGAACTGGTCGGCCATCTTATCGAAACGGACCAATTATTTGTCTGGCGCGTGGAAAAAATACTTGCGGAACCGGATATGCCCGACGTGAGCTTCGCTACAGCGCCCTGGAAACTCCATGAGGGCAAGGGCTATGAAGATATGTCGGCCTCGAAACTCGTCAGACGCTTGAAAACGTCCCACGCCAGGAGTCTCGCCAGCATTCAGGATTTATCGCCTGAGCAGTGGTGCAGACGTGGCGCGATGAATCGCGCCTCGCGCAGCTTGATCGATTTGGGCACCTGGGTTGCAAACCATGACCTGGGACACCTGGCCCAGATTCGGCGCCTCTGCCAGGATAGATAGAATCCAGTGTAGCAGCCGGCAATGGATGCAGCGCCGGTTCGCTACGCGACGCCGGTCGACGCCAGAACGTCATACAACGATTATGAAACGCGCTTCGTGTTAAAGTTTCCACAGCTCAAACAATTCATGCTACCCATCACCGCCATAGTCATCGCGCCAAGGCACATTCAGGTGGAAACCCAGGATGGAAAGACATCTCTTTGTATTGCACCTCTGGCCCGAAGCAATTGCTCCACAGCAGCACGAGTGGCGCGGACGAGTCGAGCACCTAAAGAGCGGCGAAGTGTACTTTTTTCGGGACGCGGCTACCCTATACCAGGTGTTGCTGGCAATGCTTCCAGAGCTTCTGGAAGGAGACACGCTTGAGGAAGATGGCGACTGAGACGCAACTCACTCAGTGCGCATAGCGGCTTTCACCGCTGCCAACACCTCCGGTGTGATCTCTTGCACTCCATGAACTTCCCGGGCATGTTGTCCCGCCAGCCTGATGGCTTCTTCTTCTGTCTCGGCGCGGATGACGCCTTCGCAATCAAAACCAACATCACGACAATGGATAATTTTGGACATCTTACTCTCCCTTCTTGCCCAGAGGCAAGGCCACCAGCGTGTCTGGACCCGACATTAACCGAGCCTGGACTGCAGCTTGGCCGGCAGCAAATGAAAAACGCTTGATAGTAATGAGAGTCTAGGACAAGAGGCGTTACACAAACGTTTCATGGAGAATGCTCCTGAGTCATTGAGAGCAGCCGTATAACCGGCGTGTCTCGATATGGTGGTGATCGGACGCTCTCTTATCCGAGAAAATAGGGCTCAGGAACAGGCAAGACGCCGTCCCACACGACACGGCGAAAATAGTCAGGATCCGTGTTCCCTTCTGTATTGATGAGCAACACTTGCGCGTTCTTGTCCAGCTGCAAACGTTCTCTAAGCTCTGCGGCGCCTTCAAACTCCATGATGTAGGAAAGCGCGCCGAGCGTGACGGCGCCAGATTCGCCGGAGACGACGAACGGATCTCCCCTCAAGGGGACGCCATACATGCGCATACCTCTGGCCGCCACGTAATCGGGAACGGTGACAATATAATCGGCGCGGTCGCGCAGGATGGGCCAGGCCAGCGGGCTTGGCTCGCCACAGGCCAATCCGGCCATGACCGTCTGCAGATCGCCGTCGACGGCATGCGGATCGCCGTCGCCCAGCCGCGCCGAGTGATAGAGACAGTCGGCCGTACGCGGTTCGACAACAACCGAAATGGGCGCGGCGGCGCCGAATATCTTTTCGTAGAAAGCAATCATGGCCGCGGCAAAGGCGCCAACGCCGGCCTGCAAGAAGATGTTTTTTGGTACGGCTGAAGCGTACTCAGGAAGCGCCGTTTTCTTTCAGCCAGTCGAGGACCTCGTCGCGTTTGCAGAAGGCAAGGGCGGTGACGGTGTCGGCGGCGCCGTAGTAGATGGCGATGCGGCCGGTGGGCTCGTCGTGGAGGGCGGCGCAGGGGAAGGCGACGTTGGGCACGTCGCCAACGCACTCGTAGAGGGTTTGCGGCGATAAGAGATAGGGAGCGCCGCGGGCGATGACTTTCCACGGTTCGTCGAGATCGAGCAGAGCAGCGCCGAAGGAGTAGACGAAGCCGTTGCAGGAGGTGAGGACGCCGTGGTAGAAGATGAGCCAGCCCTCGGACGTTTCGATGGGAATGGGTCCGGCGCCGATTTTGGTGCTCTGCCACCCTTCCCCGGCGCCCATGACGAAGCGATGCTCGCCCCAGTAGATCATGTCGGGGCTCTGGCTGAGGTAGATGTCGCCGAACGGTGTGTGCCCGTTGTCGGAGGGACGGTTGAGCATGACAAACTTGTCGTCGATACGTCGTGGAAAGAGGACGCCGTTACGGTTGAAGGGTAAGAAGGCGTTTTCCAGGAAGTGAAATTGCTCGAAGTCTGTGGTGTAGCCGACGCCAATGGTGGGGCCGTAGTAGCCATTACACCAGGTTACCCAATAACGGTCTTCCAGCCACACAACGCGCGGGTCGTAGCGGAATTGAAAGCGGGCGATTTCGGGGTTGTCTGATTGCCACCGGATTGGTTCGTGGTCCAGGCGCCAGTTGATGCCGTCGTCGCTAAATCCGCGATGCAGGTTCATTTCGCGCTTTTTGTTGTCTACACGAAAAACACCGGCGAAGGCCGACCCTTCCCCGTTGCGGAAGGGCACGGCGGCGCTGTTGAAGATGCTGTTGGAGGTGGGGATGAGGTCGCGAGGGATGATGGGGTTGCCGCTGTAGCGCCAGACGACGTCTGAGGAGCCTTGAGGGCGTTCTTCCCAGGGCATGTTGGGGAGGGTGGTTTGTGATCGTGCGTTCATGTTGTTCTCCGGAGGTTTTTGCCACGAATTTCACGAATTTCTCGAATTAAATAGATGAAGTAATTAGTGCTATTCGTGTAATTAGTGGCGAGCAATTTCAATGCAATTCAGTCGGAAGTGGCGCCAAGTTCAACACGGACGTGGACGGTGTCCTGGCCTTGGGGCGGGAGGGGGACGATGGCGCCGGGGACGGGGCATCCGTCGACTTGGAGCGAGACGTCGTTGCCGGGGCCGACGCGCTCGACGTCGATTTCGTGCATGACGCCGCGGAAGAGGCGTCGGGCCTGGAAGCCGTCCCAGCTCTGGGGAATGACCGGTTCAAGGCGCAGGCCGTCGTAGTCGGGGCGAATACCCAGTATCCATTGCGTGATGGCCACGTAGTTCCAGGCAGCAGTGCCCGTCAGCCAGGAGTTTTTGGCTTCGCCGAAGGTGGGCGCGTCGCGGCCGGCGATGGTCTGGGCGTAGACGTAGGGTTCGCAGCGGTGAACTTCGGCGATTGCCTCGCGGGCGGAAGGATTGATGCGTTCGTAGTAGTCGAAAGCGCGCTCGCCGCGACCAAGAATCGTTTCGGCGATCATGATCCACGGATTGGTATGGCAGAAGACACTGCCGTTTTCTTTGTAACCGGGTGGATAGGAAGAGATTTCGCCCAGTTGTAGGTAGTAGCGGCTGTAGGGCGGCTGGTGCAGCAAGAGCCCATGCTCGGTTGCCAGCTGCCGGCGCACGGATTCGAGCGCCGCGCGGGCGCGCCCATTTTGCACGCCGATGCCGGCCATGACGCACATGCCTTGTGGTTCGATAAAGATCTGGCCTTCTTCGCAGTGGTGCGAACCGACCTTGTCGCCGGCGGCGTCGTAGGCGCGCAGGAACCAATCGCCATCCCAACCGTGGGCCAGAACGCGGTCGGTCATGGTTTGAGCGGCGTCGCGGTAGGCATGAGCTTGCCCGGGTATGAATGCCCGCGCCACATTTCCTTCCATAGCGTCGGCGAGGTTGGCGAATTGGCGGGCGGCAAGGACGAAGAGGCCGGCGATGAAGATGGATTCGGCCACGCGGCCGGGGCGACTGGGCGCGATCTGAAAAGACTGTCCGGGCTCCTCTGAGAAGGTATTCAGATTTAGGCAGTCGTTCCAGTCGGCGCGGCCGATGAGGGGCAGACCGTGCGGTCCGAGATTATTTAGCGTGTAGTCGAGGCTTCGTTGTAGGTGTTCGTAGAGGGGGGTCTCTGTGCCAGGGCAGTTGTCATAGGGCACACGTTCCTGGAGGATGTCGAAGTCGCCGGTCTCGCGCACATAGGCGGTGGTGGCCAGGACGAGCCACAAGGGATCGTCGTTGAAGTCGCCGCCGATGGCGTCGTTGCCGCGCTTGGTGAGCGGCTGGTACTGGTGGTAAGCGCCGCCGCTCTCCAGCTGGGTCGCTGCCAGGTCGAGGATGCGTTGGCGCGAGCGCTCCGGCGCCATGTGTACGAAGCCGAGGAGGTCCTGGTTGGAGTCGCGGAAGCCCATGCCGCGGCCCACGCCGGACTCGTAGTAGGAAGCGGAGCGCGAGAGGTTGAAGGTGACCATGCACTGGTAGGCGTTCCACACGTTGACCATGCGGTTGGTGTGTTCATCTGGTGTGTCCACAGAGAAGCGCTGCAGGAGATCGTCCCAGTAACAGCGTAGGCGGTCAAAGGCGGCCTCGACGGTCTGCGCGTCGCGGTATTTTTCGATGATGGGTAAGACGGTCTTCTTATTGAGACACTGCGAGCGCGGGGGGTCGAATTTGCGATCGGGCGGATTCTCGTGGTAGCCGAGCACGAATATGACCTGGCGCGTTTCTCCCGGCTGCAGTGCGAGGCGCACGTGGTGGGAGCCAACGGGGGCCCAGCCATGGGCGTGTGAGTTGGCAGCGTGGCCCTGGCGTACGGCCTGGGGACAGCGCCAGCTGCCGTAGGCGCCCAGGAAATCCTCGCGCACGGTATCGTAACCGGCGATGGGCTCGGAACAGGCAAAGTAGGCAAAGTGATTGCGGCGCTCGCGGTATTCGGTTTTGTGGTAAATGACGCCATCTTCGATTTCGACTTCGCCAATATTGAAGTTGCGCTGGTAGTTGGTGGCGTCATCCCAGGCGTCCCAGAGGGCAAATTCGACGCTGGAAAAGAGGGAAAGCTGTGCCGGTTCTTGTCGCCGGTTGACGAGTGTCAGTTGCCAGATTTCTAACGTCTCATCCAGGGGGACGAAGTAACGGACGCGGGACTCAATGTCGCGATAGCGCGACTCGATGGTGGTGTAGCCCATGCCGTGCCGGCAGCGGTATTCATCAAGGTCCACCTGGGTCGGTTGCCAGGTGGGAGACCAGAAGGCGTCGCTTTGCCCGTCGTCACGCAGATAGAGGTAACGTCCGCCGGTGTCGGTGGGCACGTTGTTATAGCGATAGCGGGTGAGCCGTCTTAGCCGGGCGTCTCGATAGAAGGAGTAGCCGCCGCCGGTGTTGGAGATAAGTCCGAAATAGGCCTGGCTGCCCAGATAGTTGATCCAGGGTAAGGGCGTATCAGGTCGAGTAATGACGTACTCGCGCCGCTCATCGTCGAAGGTTCCATAATGCATGTATCGGTCCTAAAACTACAGTCTTGAAGTAGATAGCATCAAATTAGCACGAATTAACACGAATTTTTGAGATCAGCGTCAATTCGGAGCGACTATTTTTGAAGGTTCGGCTTGCAGCTCATCGCGTCTAACGCAGGCGACGAAGTGGTCTTCTTCTACCTGCACCAGCTCAGGGGTCACGCCGGCGGTGGCCTTGTCCTGGGTATCAATGCTTTCACTGTCAAAATAGCGCCAGCCGGCGAGCCTGCCCTGCCCGTCAAGTTCGCTCAGGGCGACGGGACGAGTCTCCACGTCTTCCCACTTCTTATCGAGGCGCGGCACGGAATCCATCAGCGACCGTGTATAGGGGTGGAGGGGCGTGTTAAAGATCTTGTCCGTGACGCCCATTTCGACGACGTAGCCGCGGTGCAGGATGATGGCGCGTTGGCTGATATAGTAGCCGAGCGAAAGGTCGTGGGTGATGAAGAGGATGGAGAGCCCCCGTGTGCTGAGGTCGGCGAGCAAGTTGAGCACGTCGATGCGCGTGGAGGCGTCCAACATGCTGATGATTTCGTCGGCGACGAGGAAGTCCACGTCGAGCAGCAAGGCGCGGGCAATGAGCAGGCGCTGCAACTGTCCGCCGCTGAGCTGATGCGGGTATTTGTGCAGAACCTGTTCGGGATTTAGCCCCACGGCGCGGACGGAGCGATCTATCTTCTCGCGCCAGGCGTCGTCGCTCATCTGGCCGTTTCCCCGGCCAAAGAACTCGTTTCTGATAAGCCGGAAGACGCGGTCGGCCTTAAAGATAGGGTTATAGGTGCTGAAGGGATCCTGAAAAACGCCCTGAACCTCGCTGTAGTATTCTTTGAGGTCGCTGCCGGTCAGGTTTGAAATGTCGGCGCCCTTGAAGTTGATAGCGCCGGAGGTGGCGGGAATGAGACGCAGGATCATCTTACCGATGGTGCTCTTGCCGCTGCCGCTTTCGCCGATGAGGGAGACGATTTCGCCCTCGCCGATCTCGAAGCTGACGTTGCTGACGGCGCGCAGTTCTTTGCCGCCGAAGGTGCCGACGCTGTAGCTTTTGCAGACGTTTTCTAATTTAAGCATCGAATTCTTCCAGATTTCTTGCCACTAATTACACCAGTCTCACTAATTAACTCTTTTCTTTTAATTGGTGTAATTCGTGAAATTCGTGGCCAGAAGTTTTGTTCCTTTCAAGCTCGTCCATCACCGCCCAGCAGGCGACGTGGTGGCCTTCTTCGATTTCTACGAAGGGTGGTTCCTGGCTGCACTTCTCGAAGGCGAGGGGGCAGCGGCTTTGGAAACGGCAACCGGTCGGTGGATCGAGCAGTCCGGGTGGGTGTCCGGGAATTCCTTTGAGGCGTTCTTCTTCATATTTCACGCCGACTTTGGGCAGCGAGGAAATGAGTAGCTTGGTGTAAGGGTGGCGGGGCGAGTCGATGATGACGCCGGTGGGGGCCTTCTCTGCCAGCTGCCCGGCGTACATAACGGTGATCGTGTCGGCAATTTGATAGAGGATGGAGATGTCGTGGGTGATAAAGATGACGCTGTTGACGAAGCCGCGGTTGCGAAACTCGACCAGGAGCTCGGCGACCGCTTTTTGGGACGAAACGTCAAGGGCCGAGGTGATTTCGTCGGCAATGAGTAGTGATGGATCGAGGAGCGTGGAAAGCACCATGACCATGCGCTGTTTCATACCGCCGGAAAGCTCGATGGGGTACATATCCAGCACGTCATGGGAGAGCCCAACCAGGGTGAGGCGCCGCTTGAGTTCGGGTAACGTGTCTTTGAATTTTATGCCGCGGGACTCCAGCAGCTCGCCGATCATCTTGCCCAGTTTGCGGGTCGGATTGAGGGCGCTCATGGCGTACTGGGGGATCAGGGAGATTTCTTTGTAGCGGAAGGGGTTCATGCGCTTGGAGTCCCAGATAGGAAGCTCCTGGTCGTCGAGTTCAACGCTGCCCTCGACATACTTCATGCGCGGACCGAGGCGGATGAGGCTCTTACCCAGTGTGGTCTTGCCACAGCCGGATTCTCCCGCCAGGCCCATGATTTCGCCATCGGCGATCTGGAGGCTGACGCCGTCCAGGGCTTTCACGTCTCCGCGCAGCGTCTGGTAGTAGACTCGCAAATTCTCGAGCTTCAAACTCACAGTTACATCTCCCGAAGCTTGGGATTGAAGACTTCATCCAATCCAACGTTCATAATGTAGAGGGCGCCGACGATGGCTGTGATGGCCACGCCGGGGGGCACGAACCACCACCACATACCGAGGTGTAGGGCGCTCCAAAGCACGGCGTTATTCATCATCAATCCCAGCGACATGCCTTCGGTGGGACCCAGACCGATGAAGTCGAGGGTCGCGGCAATGAGAATGGCGCCGCCAAACTGCAAAATGAATGTCATAAATAGATAGGACATCATGTTTG
>CAYSMQ010000102.1:0-12705 GCA_964432035.1 uncultured Ardenticatenaceae bacterium | reverse complement strand
CGGAGAACAACAAATTTCCGGTGAAACGGCGTTCGATTTACACGCAACTTATGGCTTACCTCTCGAAATCACGCGCGACTTGGCTCAGGAGCAAGGCTTCAGCGTTGACGAAGAAGGCTTTCGTGAGGCGCGCAAGCAGCATGCCCTGGCCAGCGGACGCGGTGCGTTTGATCGCTACGATACGGAGGCGGGCGTATACGACCGCCTCCTGACCGACCTGATAAAATCGGATCAACTTACAAAATCCGGTGTTGATTACGATCCGTACTCAGGCGCCACGGCCGACTCGCACATCGTCGCAATACTGAAGGACGGTGACCCCGTCGACACAGTGGAAGAAGGCGCTCGTGTAGAGGTAGTCACGGCGCATACGCCTTTCTATGTAGAGGCCGGCGGCGAAGTGAGCGACACGGGACGCATTGAGATTCGTGAGACCGGCGCATCGTTCCGCGTTGAAGATGTGCAGCAGCCCGTAACGGGGCTCATTGTCCACATGGGCGTCGTGGAGTCGGGGACGCTGCGGATAGGCGCTGACGTGAAACTCGCCGTTGACCGGCAGCGTCGCTGGGATATTCGTCGCAACCACACGGCGACACACATCTTGCACCGTGAGCTTCGCCACCACCTGGGCCAACACGTCGTGCAAAAGGGGTCGCTGGTTGCTCCCGACCGGCTACGTTTCGACTTCACCGCAAGCGAAGCCGTGCCTGCCGAAACGCTGGCGGCCATTGAATCTGACGTCAACGATGCCATTCTTCGCAACCAGCCCGTAACCATCGAATTCATGGGACAGCGTGAGGCAATCGAAAAAGGCGCCATGGCTTTGTTTGGCGAAAAGTATGGCGACATCGTGCGCACGATTCGCATCGGCGATGAAGGAGAACCATACAGCTTTGAATTGTGCGGCGGCTTGCACGTCAACGAGACGGGCGACATTGGCCTGTTTCACTTTACGAATGAAGAAGCAGTCGGCGCCGGGTTGCGCCGCGTGGAGGCCGTTACGGGACGTGGTGCGCAGCAGTACGTGGCCGAGCGACTGGCAACGCTCGACGATCTTGCGCGCACGCTGAACACGCCGGTGGACGCGTTGACAGAGCGCGTCGAGTCGCTCATGGCCGAAAACCGCGCGCTTCAAAAGCAGGTTGAGCAGTTGCAGCGCGGTCAGGCGCGCGATCAATTCGAGTCGCTGATTTCGCGCATGCAACGGGTGGATGGTGTGCAGCTACTTGCCGAGCAGGTAGACGTAGCGGGCGCCGATGACCTACGTGAAATGGCCGATTGGTTCCGCGACAAAGTCAACTCCGGCGTTGCAGTCTTCGCTACGGTGCACGATGGGAAGCCGCTCTTCGTGGCTACCGTTACGGAGGACGTGATCCGGCGTGGTGTAAAGGCCGGTGATCTCGTTCGTGACGTGGCAAAGATCGTTGGCGGTGGCGGTGGCGGACGGCCAAACCTTGCTCAGGCAGGTGGTCGTGACGCCAGTAAAGTGGGGGAGGCGCTGAGCGCCGTTAGTGAGCTGGTGAAGTCGTCGCTAGAGAAGAGCGGCTAGTCAGTCACGGTTGCCGGCTAAGGGCTCGAGACGGCTGCGTTTCAATACGCTCTTGTTTTAAGGGGAGCAAGAGATGGAACGTACTCCCCGGTAGCGCTTCTTCGTCCCGATCCGGACTCTCAACCCAAATCCGGCCCTGATGAGCCTCGATAATGCCCCGCGTAATGGCAAGCCCCACTCCCAGGCCTCCTCCCTGAAACGCGGTTTTGCTGCTCGAGTGATGATCGACCGCTTCCAACGTGAAAAAGTGGTCGAAAATACGCCGCTGCTCGGCCTTGGGTATGCCAATGCCCGTATCGGCAACCACCAAATCGATGGCGTCGTCGAGGAGTTGTGCCGATACTGCAACCTCGCCGCCGTCGGGCGTGTACTTAATCGCATTGCCCACAACATTCTTTAGCGCGATGAGCAATTGTTTGCCATCCCCTTCAATGACGGGTAACTCTTCTGGCCTTGATATAGACAAGTTGATCTGTCGCTCGCCGGCGGCGTCGCTGATGTCTTCTTCCAGACTCTCGAATAACTCCGCGATGCGCACAGGTCCCAGAGACAGCTGTAGCGTTCCCGAGGTGATGCGTGAGACGTTGATGACTTCGTTAATCACCTGGCCAATTCTATCGACGCCATTTTGCAGGCCACCAATAAGTCGCGCCAGGTCCGGTGGCAGCGCTTCGCTTGCCTCGTGCGCCCGTTCGAAAAGTAAATAAGTGTACGCCTCAAGCAACGTTAGCGGCGTTCGCAGCTCGTGCGAGACGACTGCCATGAAGTTGCTCTTGGCGCGATCCAGTTCGCGCAAGCGCTCGTTGGCGACCTCCAGTTCGCGTACTTTCGCTTCAAGGTTAGTCACGAGTTCCTGAGCGTGGTCTTCCAGGTGCGTAAGATGCTCCTCCTGGTCTAATTTCTCGCGGTGGCCCTTCAGAAATGACGCAACCTCGTCAGGGAAGCTGAGCACGTCGATCGGTTTGGTTAGAAAACCGTCGCAACCCGCCGCCAGGGCGCGTTCGCGGTGCCCGGGGCTCGTATTGGCTGTTAATGCAACAATTGGCGTGCCGGCAAAATTCGAAATGCTCCTAAGTCGGGTCGTAATTTCGCGGCCATTCATGCCGGGCAGATTAATATCCATCAGAATCAGATCGGGCTTCTGTTCTCGCGCCAGATTGACGCCGGTTAGCCCTTCGCCGGCAATGAGCACTTCGTAATCGTGATTCTCCAGGACGCGCTGCACCAGCCGCTGGCTGGCGGCGTCATCTTCGATATAGAGAACGCGGGTTTTCTCGGACATGAATATTGCTCTAACGGTTCAATTGATATCCTGACAGTGGGCCTGGCTCGCTTACACCCCGATTCTAGCCAACCAGCAAGTGCCTTCAATAGGCGATCACTCCTGTTCTCCGCTTACCCAGACATAGCCGGTTCTTGGCTCCAGCGTCATCTCCTTTCCGGGTCGAAGCGGCGCGACGCCGGACCCTAACACACTTTCCAGGGAGCCGGCAAGCTCGTTTTCCAAGGTGAATGTATGCTCGTCATGGTCCGCGTTGAGAGCAATTACGGCGCGCTGTCCGTCGTAGCGCCGGCTATACACCACCAACTGTTGGACGGCATGGAGGATCTGAAAGTCGCCTCGGCGCAGGGCAATCAGACGGTGACGTAGGTCAATGTAGCGGCGCACGGTCTGCAATAGATCTGTGTTCCAGCTTTCCCGATCGTCCCAGGGAAACCCCTTGCGGCTGTCGGGATCGCGGTTACCGGTCATGGCTATTTCATCTCCGTAGTAGATGTTCGGCGCGCCGGCGATAGTCATCTGGCAGAGAAACATGAGCTGTACCGACGACAAATCGTTGTTGGCAATCGTCATCAGGCGAGGCGTATCGTGGCTTCCCAGCATATTCATTTGCGCCTGTACGATTTCGACATCGTACTTATGGTGCAGGTCGTTTAGCACTTGTGCGAACTGCGGCCCATCGCACGCTTCGATATAACCTAGCCCGGTGTGAACTGTGTCCGTCTGGTTCAGATTGTGTCCGCCGAAGAAACCGAGCGCGGCTCGCATGAAAGGATAGTTCATTTGTGCGTCGAACTGGTCGCCCTGCAACCAGCGACCGGCGTCATGCCACAGCTCGCCTACGAGGTAGGCCTCAGGATTGACGGCCTTGCAGCGGCGGCGGAACTCTTGCCAAAACGCGTCATCGTCGATCTCCGCCGGCACGTCCAGGCGCCAGCCGTCAATGCCCATTTCTAACCAGTGCACGGCGACCTCCCAAAGGAATTCGCGAACGTGCGGATTCTCTGTATTAAATTTGGGCAGCGCGTGCAGTCCCCACCAGGCCGCGTAGTTGGGACGAACGTTTTCCTGATAGGCGTTCAGTGGCCAGCCATAGACGTGAAACCAGTCACGGTAGGGAGATTCTTCGCCGGACTCGAGAAGGTGGTTAAACTGAAAAAAGCCGCGGCTGGCGTGGTTCAAGACGCCGTCGAGGACAATGCGAATCCCTCTGTCGTGCGCAGTTTCCAGGAGATCTAGAAATGCTTTGTTGCCGCCCAACAGGGGATCTACACTGAAATAATCGTGTGTATGGTAGCGATGGTTCGCGGCGGAGGTAAAGATAGGGTTGAAATAGATTGCGTTCACTCCCAGGTCGGTTAAGTAGTCGAGCTTCTCCAGGACGCCATAGAGGTCGCCGCCTTTGAAGGCGTGATAGGTTGGTGGCGCATCCCAGGGTTGAAGGTTTGCTGGTTTGGGTAGACGCTTGCTCTTGGCAAAGCGATCTGGAAAAATTTGGTAAAAGATGGCATCCTTGACCCAATCGGGTGTTTTGATTTCCATTTACGTCCTCGGCGTGGTGGAATTAAATAATGACGCCCCATTATAGCGGAGATCGGATTTTTGAGTGACTTTTCCCGATCACTCTAGCATTTTAACCATCATCTGTTGTGTGCGTGAGACATCCGATTTCTCAGTGAAATCGGATGTCTAGTCTTCGTCACAATAGCTTTAGCAGAAACGTAGGAGGGTCTAACTATATGCAAAAGACGCTTGCGATGCGCCTGCTCGAGGGCAAAAACGTGGAGTATGAGGCAGTGACCTATCCCAGTAGCGAGCGCGATGCAACAAGGGTCGCCGAACATCTCGGAGCGCCTGCGGCGCAGGTCTTCAAGACGTTGGTAGTTTTGCGAGAGCTCGGCAAGCCGCTGCTGGCGATGATTCCCGCCGATCGACAGCTAGATCTGAAGAAATTGGCGAAAGCCGTCGGTGAAAAGAAGCTGCAAATGGCCAGCTACGACGAGGCCGAAAAATTAACGCGGCTGCAGGTCGGCGGCATTTCGCCGCTAATGTTGCTGAATCGCGGCTTCGAGATGATTCTCGATGAAAATGCGCGAGTATTTGATGCCATCTATCTTAGCGCCGGAAAAAAGGGGATAAACTTGAGAGTGCCCGTTGACGGTCTGCTGCAGGTGACAGGCGCGCGCGTTCTCGACGTCGCCGGTAGCCAGGTGAACGAAGCTTAGCGTTGAATGATGGGAAATAGGTGGCGATAGGGACTCAAGCGCACGGTCGTGTGGCGCACAATGGGCGTCGAGACGCCATCCCTGATGATAAGCCCTGTAGGCAGGATGTGGGCTTGAGAGACCCAGCCTGTACCGGCGGCGACTGTTACAGTTACTACGTTGTTGGCTGCGACTGCTCCCTCCCATGTTACGAATTTATTGCTTACAGTGAGCATTCCGCTTGACGTGCTCAGGGAGTCCGTCAAGATCTGAAGACCACGAGGCAAGGAAACAGTGGCGCTGATTTCCCCGGTCTGTTCGCTGCCCCCGTTGCGAATGAAGGCGGTGTACGTGACGACCTGGTCAGGCTTAACATCAGCCGGTTCGCCTATCAGAGAGCTGTAAGACAGATCTGGACCCGCAACCCAGGTAGGTGCGGTATGCTGCCAGGGGTGATTCTGCTCGGGATAACTCAACGTGGTCGTCACGTCGATTCGATTCTTCGGCGTCGGTAGGCCGGTTGGCTGTGCCCGAAAAGTGACAATGTGAGACTCACCGGGGTCAAGATTTCCCTCCCTCAGGACCTGCGTGTGATCGGTGTCAAACCGTGCGCCGCCCACAATAGAACCCGGTTCGATGGCCAGTGATGATGGTAACGTAGTGGTCATGACGACCGATCTACCAACGCCGTGTTGCCAGTTCCGAATCGTCGCCGTGTATTGTCGCGCCTCGGCCGCCGGAGCTACCCGAGGCGTAACCTCTACTGTGGAATCACCCAGGTCACCGAGCCAGCCGAGAACATTTCGCAGAACTTGCGGGCGGCTATACTCGGGCAGTAGTTCGAAGGGCGCGCCCCAGAAAACGGTGCGCCAAGACGCGCCACTCGTCGCCACGCCGGATGCAAAGGCACGGTTATTCCATATGTAAGCGGCGCTTCTCGGTGCAGGCGTCACACTGTCGCCGAAATTGCGATAGAGCCCATAACTCAGGGATAGGGGCTCGATACCATCTCCGGCCAACGCGTTGTCTCCGCCGAGGATGGCGGTGGCAGTGATCGATTCCTGGTAACCCTGCACTCCTAAATAGTCTCTCGTGAATGGGTTGTGGCGATGGTAGTAGAGGTAGTCCTGACTTGACAGGAACAGGCGACCGCCTTCCTGCAAGTACATTTCTAACGTATCGATTTCGTCCTCTGTCAACGGCTGGAACCAATCGTAGCCCGTATACCACAGCACGGTCTCGTATATAGATAGCCGTTCGAGCGTGGGACTGCCACGCTCATTGGTATCCCAGACGTCAAACTCGATTCCCTGTTCATGGAGGGCCGCACGGTAGGCTGCTGTTTCATCATACCAACGATAGTCTGCCACCAGCAGCGCAGGCGCCGGTGCGCTGGCGACAATGGAGGCGCCGGACACAGCGCCATAATCGGCTCGCGCCGTTAGCTCGATCTCTTGCCGCACTCCGGTCCTCAATTCGGCCGGAACCTGGAGTGTCAGCGTCACCGGCTTCTGTTGGCATGGGCCCAATTGCAAACTATCATGGGACAGGCTCGCCGGCCACCCGCTGAAATAGTCAAGCTGAATAGTCGAGGTTTGCACCTCGCTCAAATTGTGTAAGTTGAAAGTGACCGTCAGCGTCTGTCCTGGAAGGACGACCTCATTTATTTGCTTGGGTTCAAGATCTAAGGCCCGAGCCACCGGCGGCGCCTGGAAATGGTCCAGGGCGCCCTGAATTAGGTCTCCTCTGACTGCTGCCGTACCGGCCCCTTCCAATCCAAACCCCAGGAAGATGATGCGGTGCCCTTCACACCAACCGCCTTGCAGGGCGCCGCCCGCTTCTCCCGAAAACCCCGCGTAGTTCAGCCAGGGACGCGTGTACGAACCCGCTTGCGGTGCAACGCGGGCAGGAACAATCTGGTTTGCGGCGCTATCATCGCCATTTAGCGTAAAGTGAGCGCCAGCGTACGGCGTGCCGCTGACCCCGGTGAGCGTATAAGGCGCCGTGGGATTCCCGAGATAGCGACCCTGCAGATAGCGCGTGAACCACCGGTGTGCCGTCGCTCCGACGCCGTCGAGGCGCGCCACCTCCTGACCGCTAACAAAGACATTGCCCCCCAGTTCTAAGTAGGAGGCAAGCGCGTCGCCCCCGCCGCTCCATGCGGGCCCGTCCTGGGGCGCCGTCCAAATGATTGCATCATACTCCTGTAACTTTTCGAGGGATGGTGTGTCGCCCGGTGCATAAACGTGCCACTCGTCGTGAGCATAGCCGGCGTCGACGAGCGCCTGGCGATAGTAAGGTGCGTGCGAGTCGTAGTACCAGCGACCGCTGTCGACGAGCAGAATCGTTTGTGTTGGGTCCAGCTGGAAATCCTGTCTTATAGGGGCATCAGTCTCTACAGTTGCTGTCACAGTGTCCAAACGAAAACCATTACGCTGAGCGCGAAGCGTATAGTCGTGTCCTGTTGGTAGCGCTAACGTGTAAACGCCGGCAGCATCTGTTGTTGCGCTAATCGGAATGCCCGCAACCGTAACCTGCGCGCCCGAAAGCGGGCCGGCGCTTTCGGCATCGTTGACATGACCAGTAACCGTTCCGTGAGGAAGGCGAGAGAGGACGAGTTCGTGATGAGCGGTTTCACCGGACTGAACGTCGACGATGCGCGGGGTGCTCGGTGCATAGCCATACTTGCCGGCCTGCAAAGTGTAAGCGCCAGGTCGCAGCCAAGCCAAGAAACGCCCGTCTACGTCTGTTTCGAAGTCTAGCGTGGCGCCGCCTGATGTTGTAATCGTGACCGCAGCGCCGGAAAGAGGCACGCCTCCGGCGGTGACCCTACCGACCACCTCCCCGACTGCAAGCTGGCTTGCAAGCGCCGCGTAGGCGTCAAGCTGTCCCCAGCCCTGGTGAATGTCCGGCCCGACCTCGCCGTTGCTACGAGATGTTTCGGTCAGCACGCGCGAAATGTCCGGTACGGCGAGCGAGGGGTTCGCCGCCAGCAGAAGCGCCGCGGCGCCGGATACGTGTGGTGTGGCCATCGATGTGCCATTGTAAACTCCATATGTGCTGCCGGGAAGGGTCGAGTAGATCCGCGCTCCCGGTGCGGCAAGCTCAGGCTTCGGTTTGGCTGTCAAGGGAGACGGACCACGCGCCGAAAACCACGTGACTTCATCGCGGTAATCAACCGCGGCAACGCCGATGGCGTCTGCGTAAGAGGCCGGCGCGCCGATGGTGCCCGTCAGTGGCCCTGTGTTTCCTGCGGCGAATACGGTAACGATACCTGCCTGGTGTAGCGCGTGTATGTCATCTTCGAAAACACGAATGCTCCCACCGCCGCTCCACGAACCATTGACAACGTCGGGCGCCATTTCCGGCAGACCGTCAGGCGCCAGGAGCCATTGGAACGCCAGGTGCAAATCACTCGTGGTCGCAAAACCGTTGCTGTCGAACGCCCTAACAGCAACCCACTTGGCGTCAGGTGCGACGCCCGTACCGCCTCGACCGACGGCTGTACCCGCTACGTGTGTTCCATGCCCGTTGGGGTCAAAAGGTTCAGCCGCCGGCGCCGGGTTTCCGAGGGCGTCAAACCAGTTGCCCTCATGCCGAACTACGCCGCCGCTACCCACACCACGGTAATTCGCATATAAGTCGGCATGCAACCAGTCAACGCCCGTATCCATGATGGCGATGGTCACACCGAGGCCGGTGACGCCTAGCCCATTCCAGGCGTGCCGAGCGCGAACGTGGTCAATGTTCCACTGCTCGGGTGGCGCTTCTTGGGGCTGTAACCGGGGCGGCGCAATGTACTGCTGGCGGGCGTCAAGTTCGAGGTGCGCGACTTCCGGGCGCTGAGCCAGAAGGTGAGCGACCTCGGGGTAAGCTTCCACGATAATGGCGTTTACGATCCAGAGCGGGCTATAGTGAATGACATCCCCCCCGGTCTTAAGCTGTGCCAAGGTGTCTACGAGGTCGGCCTGGCTGCTTTCTGCAGTCTGTTGCAGGCGCCGGACTACGGTCGCGTGGCGCTCATCCTGCGCCAGCGGCAGGTTCTGCTGTAGGTTGGCTTTCTCGGTGAGATGAACCAGAAATCGAGCGGGCGCGTCCGGTTGTTCCTCGAGCCGTGAGCGAAGGGCGCGGTTGAGCTTTTGCTCAGGCTGTATCATCTGCGAATTTGAAAGCGACACGTTTAAAAGCAGCCCGACAACGAGCAGCGGTAAAAATAGGGCCAAGCTGATGAAACTAGCTCTGCGGAACATAGGTGCGCCGGATAGCTTAGAGTATGAGGAGATTATGGAACGCCGCCCCCTTTCTGGCAAACGGCTCTAAAGAGTGGGAGGGTCAACCGACGTCGGTAAGAGCTCGATCTGGATGATCGACCCAAAATGATGCCAGCTCCTGTGCAAGACCGGAAATATCTTCCGCACTGCGCTGCGTAATGTCGCCGGACAGCAACTCTCGAACTTCCAGGAACGCCAACCAGTGTGGCATGAATTCCAGCATCGCCGCGCCCATATAGTAGTTGGGGTTCACCGTCTGCAGGATTCGTTCCAGGAAAAGCTTGAGACCAGGTCTATCGGGCGCCAGCGGATGGAGCGGCTCTGGTGGCGGCTGTGGAAACGGCCGGCGACCCTGGCGTAGGGCAGCCGCCATGTCCGGTTTGGGTCGCAGATTTCCCGCCTGGCGATCAAGGAGGTAGCGGGGCAGCAATTCCCGTATCAGGTGCGCTCGAGCCTGCGGTAAATGTGCTCGGAAAGCGTACCCGCTAAATTCGGCCATAAGACCGCTGAGCGCCCGCATTTCTAGTGGCTCGAAGTCGGCGGTGGACCATGCTCGTCCTACCACGCCAGATAAGAGCTGTACGTATGCGCCAAGGCGCTCTTCGTCGACAGGAAAGTAGGTCTCCAGGCGCCCAATCAACGCTTGATCAACTATGTTTTCAGACGTCGCTCTGGTCAAAGCAGCGTAGATAAGGTGATCGGTGGCGCGAGCGGCGAAGGCCTCGACTGCGGGACGCGAGTAGTCCGGTTCTTCGCGCAGCTTTGGCCACGCAATACGCATCATTTCGTTGATGAGTGCAAGTTTGTTGTGATATCCAAGGGCATTGAGTGTAGCATGGAAGACTGGAACGTCGTCGGTAGCATTCTCCGCTATTCGCAGGCCCGTTGCCTGAAGTTGCTCGTCGTCTCCCGTATTCAGGGCTTCAATGAGGTGAATGCGCAGTTGAGCCAGATCATGCTCTGTCAACGTTCACCGTGCCTCAGTTCTTCGCGCAAAATGGCTCGCACAATAGCTGTTGAGGTGGCGTACGTCGGATCCATCCCGAAGTACGAGAGATTTTGAGCGCCGAGGTTTTTGCCCTTGCTCAGGGGCGTGTCCGATGCGTAATGTAGAATTCCGATGGGGAAACTGGAACCGTGAAGGTTTGCAATTTCGTTAGTGGGATAACGTTGTGGGCGAATCATCTCGTAGATGCAACTGAGAAAAGGGCCGGCTTCCATTTCCATGTCTGTGTAGCCTTCCTGATAGAAGACAGACATGTAGCCCTGATTCTGTAGAAATGTCCCCCGTACCGTGATGGCCTTCTGATTGTCCAGCACCGTGCCGTACGTTAGCAATTGCGCGACGTCACCGGCGCGGAAACAGTTATCGAAAAGATAGGTGTTAAGCGACTGTTCGTCGTGCACGACGTTGGGAATCATGACGTCGCCAATGCGCCCGTTAAGCGTGGCAGCTTTGCCCATAATGAAGACGCCCCGAATACTGGCGGTATTGCGTGCAACCTCCGAAAGGATCTGGTAAGCAGCCATCCCCAGTGGAAAGTCAATATTTACAATAAGGGCATCACTCTCTGCAAGACGCTCGATTCCCGGCAGGCGCAGGCGTGGATCTAGCCAGTCGGTGCACAACGCTTTCAGTTCAACGACCTGGAATTCGACGTCGAAGACGTGACGACTGGGAACGCGCCGAATGCCGGCAGCCTTCTCATGTTCCAGCCGCTCCTCTTCTACCTCGGCATAACGTTGCTCAAATTTCTTAAGCGTGTAGTAGAGAAAGTTCTCGCGACTACTGGGGACATTGCGCTCCAGGATGTCGGCATATTCCTGCTTTAGCAACATGGAGCCCTCTGACTGGATATATTCCACCAACTTCTCCTCGCGCTGTAAGGCGAAGCCACTGAGTAGATTGGCCAGGCTGTGCGTGTTGCTGGAGACAAAGTAGACGGGTCGATCTTCAAACTGCACGTCGGGGACGGAGCGGGCAATGTTTTGCCACCATCGTCGAGTGGCGCGACGATACTCGACGTGGGAGCCACTGAGTAGGCGCAAAGAGATCCTTATCTTGCGTTCCGCGATTGCCAAAAGATTGGCGTTCAACTCATCTCCCCAGATGCGCTGAAGGCGGTCAAGATCATCGAGTGGAATCCCGCTAAGCTCGCTCAATTGCTCGAGGTACGACGACGGAGCCGGGTTGTCGCCCTGCTCGCGCAACAGCTCGAGTGTATCACGCCGGCTGAGCAAATAATGTAGCTTTTCACGCTCAATCTGGAAGGCAGTCAGCATGGGCAAGAGGTCGTCGATGTCGGAGCGGCTGGCGATGTAAACGGCAATAGTTTCGTCGCCATCGTAGAAGTAGCGTCGTCTCCTCGCGGGCGCATCGACGCGTTTCCAGGACTCTACGCTAGGAAAGCCTCTTTCGGCAAAGACGGTCTCCGATTGTCCCATGACAACCAGTCGCACATTAGAGATGCACTGCGCCGGTAGACGCAAGATGGCATAGATGAATGCGGCCATGTCCGGTTCGGGCGAGTCGGCATTCACGTGCAGCGCGGAGTTAATGCGCGTATGCGCTTCGACTAGCGTGCGGATCTCTACTTCGCTCGTCGTGCGCAGCAGCGAGTAGTAGGTGCGGATGTAGAGAGCTATTTCGTCGTTTGCGCTACTGGGAACTGTTCTATCCATTGGTTGCTACTCTTCTGACTCAGGTTGAGGCGGCGGTGTGAGGTCGTCGAAATTGGATGCTGAGAATCCTAGGATACGGTTGTTGCGCGCGTCCGCAACATAGACGTTGTCCTGGTCGTCAATGGCGATACCATTCGGTAAACCAAGGGCGTCGATTCCCGAACCGGGCTGCCCGAACCGCGCCAAGTATTGACCGTCGCTGCTAAAGATTAAGACCCGCGAATTCTCAGGGTCCGTGGCATAGACGCGTCCCTGGCTGTCTGTGGCAAGATACGGCTTGTTCTCGGTCGAATCGCCCTGCCAGCCGTCTATGGACCATTCTAGCTGTGGCGACATATCGGGCGAGAAACGCTGGATGCGCGCGTTCCATGTATCCGCCAGGTAAACCCAATCTTCATATCTTGCCAGTCCAACCGGTTCGTTTAACTGACCAGGCGCCGCGCCAGGGCTGCCGACCGATCGTAAAAAGTTTCCGTCGCGATCGAAGATCTGCAGCCGGTGGTTGCCCGTGTCTGTGACGATGATCTGGTTATCCTCCCGCAGGACGAGCGAGCGAGGGCCAAAGAAATAGCCGCCGCTTTCCTCGCCGAGCTCGGCAACGGTTCCGCTCTGTCCGAAGGCGGTTACAAACTCACCCTCCAATCTGAACTTCTGCACGCGATGGTTCCAGGTGTCCGCCACATAGACATACTCGTCGTCGATGGCAACTCCCCAGGG
>CAYSMQ010000101.1:11871-12763 GCA_964432035.1 uncultured Ardenticatenaceae bacterium | reverse complement strand
CTGAGCTGATGAGGCCCGCCTGCGCCGCCAGTCGAATGAGCCACATGACGATAGCCAGAATCAGGCCCAGGCAGATTAGCGCGCCGACAATCGGCCCGATTAGCGCAAGGATCCGATCGAAATTCTCCGGCGCTATGGGTGGCGCCTGCCCTTCGCTAAAGCTGTAGTTGAAGTTTGGTGCCCCGCCAGAGCTGCCGGCGCCCAACGCAGCCAGAAACCCCAGCACGAAAAGGTACTTATTGTTCCAGCAAATACGCCACGCGCGCGAAAAGACATTACCGTAGTCCATGCAAACCTCCAGGGAACTCAAACACTCAAAAAAGAGCCACGACCGGCCCTATATTAGACAATACGTCAACATCGCTGGCTAAGTTGCGCGCACCTCGCCACGAATTCATTCCCACTCGATCGTACCCGGCGGCTTAGACGTGATGTCAAACACCACCCGGTTGACGCCGGCAACTTCGTTCACGATGCGCCGGCTGACCGTCGCCAAGAGGTCGTGCGGCAGCCGCGCCCAGTCCGCCGTCATGAAGTCGTCGGTGGTAACGGCGCGCAGGGCGATCACCTCTTCATAGGTGCGCCCGTCGCCCATCACGCCCACGCTGCGTACCGGGAGCAACACGGCAAACGCCTGCTGTGTGTCGTCGCGCAACATAGAGGCGCGGCGCAGTTCGTCGATGAAGATGGCGTCCGCCGCGCGCAGCCGTTCCAACCGCATCCACGTCACTTCTCCCAGGCAACGAATGGCCAACCCCGGACCGGGAAACGGCTGCCGCCAGATGATGTCATCCGGCAAGCCAAGAGCCTGACCCAGCCGGCGCACCTCATCCTTGAACAGCATGCGCAAAGGCTCCACCAATTCAAAGGCCATGTCAGGTGGCAAGCCGCC
>CAYSMQ010000101.1:0-11861 GCA_964432035.1 uncultured Ardenticatenaceae bacterium | reverse complement strand
CGCGAACTTCATCTCTTCCTTCAAGCCGCCGACGTTGTGATGGGTCTTGATCGTCTGCGCTGCCGGCTTGTCGTGGCCCGCGCTTTCGATAACGTCAGGATAGATCGTGCCCTGAGCCAGGAAATCGATGTGGCCTAACCGCCGTGCCTCACGTTCGAATAGGCGCACGAATTTTTCGCCTACAATCCGTCGCTTCTCCTCCGGATCGCTCACGCCTTCCAGCGCCTCCAGCACCTCTTCCACAGCGTTGACCGCCACCAGTTGCATCCCCCGCTGCTGCTGGAACGTCTCCACCACCTGCTCCGCCTCGCCCTGGCGCAGCAAACCATGATTGACGAAGATACACGTCAGCTGCTCCCCAATGGCGCGATGAATGAGGGCTGCGGCAACGGCCGAGTCCACGCCGCCGCTCAGACCAAGCAGCACACGGCCCTGCCCAACCTGCTCCCGAATTGCCGCCACCTGCGTCTCAATGACGTTTTCCGGCGTCCAATTGGCCCGGCAGCCGCACACGTCCAGCGCAAAATTACGCAGAATCTTCGTCCCCTGCGCCGTGTGCGCCACTTCAGGATGAAACTGAAGCGCATAGGTGCCCCGTCTCGTATCCGCTGCCGCCGCGTAAGCCGAGTTTTCGGTATGCGCCAGGGACACAAACCCTGGTGGCAACCGTTCCACCCTGTCGCCGTGACTCATCCACACCTGCCGCGGGTCGTTTCCCGCACCAGAATACCCCTGCTTTGGGACATTCCAGTCGTGAAACAGCGGATTCCCGTCGCCCTCTTCTACCGTCAAAGTCGCCGGACCGTATTCGCGGTGCACACTGCGCGCCACACGACCGCCAAGACGGTGCGCCAACAATTGCATGCCGTAGCAAATCCCAAGAACGGGCAATTCGTTCTCCAGCACGTACGATGGCAACTGCGGCGCGTCGTCATCATAAACACTGCTCGGTCCGCCGCTGAGGATAAAGCCGCAGGGTTCGAGGGCCATAATCTCGTCCCCGTCCGCGTCCCAGGGCGCCAGCACGCAATACACGCCCGCTTCTCGCACGCGCCTCGCGATTAATTGTGAGTATTGTGAGCCATAATCTAGGACAACAATCGGGTTTTGTAGAGAGTTCAAACGTCAGGTGACCATACCCTTTGAGCAATCCGTGAAAACGGACGCTTTTATACCTTCTGCTATTGCGGGTCAACTGCGTTGATTATAACATCGACCTTGCCTATACAAAGCGTAAGAAAGGTGTGAAACGATTGCGACTGATTTCACAAATTCCTTGACTGGACTATATTCACATTCTATAATGTGAATGAGTTTATAATGCGTTCAAAAAAAATTGAAAGTTGTGAACGGGGCAAAGAATGGTGAAGGACATTGTTAGGGACGGCCTCGAAGCTGTTGAGAATAAATTGCATCGTGTCGTCGAAAGCGACGTGGAGGTCTTGGACGAGGCCAGCCGCCATATAATCAGCTCTGGCGGCAAGCGCATGCGTCCACGGCTTTTGTTTTTGAGTTACCTTGCCGCCGGCGGTGACGCCCTGGAAGAGGTCGTACCCATGGCTGCCGCTGTTGAACTCGTTCACACGGCGACCTTGGTCCACGACGACATTAACGACCATAGCGTCATGCGGCGCGGCAAGATTACGGTTCACGCTCGCTGGGGTCGCACATTCGCCTTACTCACCGGCGACTATCTCTTTACCAAAGTCTATGAAATGATGGCGCCGTATGGTGCGCATATGAATACCATCATGGCCGATGCCACGGTTTCACTCGTAGAAGGCGAGACGTTGCAGGCCGCGGCTGCCAAATCCGGCGAGATGGATCGCGAGACCTACAAGAAAATCATCTCTCGCAAGACTGCCAGCCTGTTTCGCGCCTCGGCAGAGATGGGCTCCTTAACTGCCGGCGCCGACGAAGATACAGTAGCCAACTTGAGTGAATTTGCTCACAATTTGGGCCTGGCCTTTCAGATTGTAGACGATCTACTGGACATCGTGGGCGACCCAGACGTTCTGGGCAAACCTGTAGGCGCCGATGTGGCCCAGGGTGTAGGCGCGGTCGCTCTTCAAAACGGCAAGGAAGCGCGCACTGCGGTTGCTGAGGCCGAAGCAGATCCGCTGCAGCAGATGATGGTCAGTTTGCGCGAATCCGGCGCCGTGGAAGTGGCTCGCGCCGAAGCAGAGGTACTGGCCCAGCGCGCGCGGCGAGCACTCTATCAAGTGCCGCCCTCCCCTGCACGTGATGCGCTAGATGAGCTTATCGACCACGTTCTAGAACGCCAACGCTAGGCGATCAGAACGCGCTGTCCATGGACAAGGTCACCTCCCTCTCGCAGGCAGTGGATCTGGTTCAGGACGGCGAAACGCTGGCCCTTGGTGGCATGACCATCTACCGGCGTCCGGTCGCCTTTGCCCGCGCGCTCATCGCCCGCCACTCTCCACCCCAGAATCTAACCCTATTGGCCTTTACGGGTGGCCTTGCCGCCGACCTGTTGGTTGGCGCGGGTCTCATTCGCCGCTCACGCACCTGCTACTTTGGGCTGGAGACGTTTGGCCTGGCGCCCATGTTTACGACGGCCGTGCACGAGGGAAACCTTGAGGTCGTCGAGGAGAGCGAAGCGAGCATCGCCTGCGGCCTGCGAGCAGCCATGGGCGGCGTGGGCTTCATGCCCAGTCGCGCCTGGCAGGGCACCGACATGTTTCGCTTGCGACCCGACGTAAAGACCATCTGCGATCCCTACACACAAGAAGAGTTAGC
Organism: uncultured Ardenticatenaceae bacterium; assembly: GCA_964432035.1. Taxonomy (GTDB): domain Bacteria; phylum Chloroflexota; class Anaerolineae; order Promineifilales; family Promineifilaceae; genus JAAYYY01. The sequence continues at coordinate 9,101 of CAYSMQ010000101.1, read as the reverse complement.
TGCGTTTCCCGCCATCACCTGTGACACCGCCGTCATCCACGTCTTGCGCGCCGATCGTTCTGGTAACGCGGTCTTAGGCGGCAATCCCACCATCGACCTGGAGCTGGCCATGGTCAGCAACCGCGTCATATTGACCGCCGAGACGGTTGAGGAGCAACTTGATGGGCCCATCGATTTGCCCGGTCTTGCAATAACCGCTGTGGTGCACGCTCCTGAAGGCGCCTGGCCCACCTCCTGCTACCCACTCTACCCGCTTGACGGCGAAGCAATCCTTGACTACATCGACGCCTGCAACGCGGGCCAATTCTACGAGTACCTGAACGAGACATGGAATACACGATCGACGAACTGATCTCAGTTTGCGTCAGCCGCCAGATAGAAGATGGGGAAGTTGTGGCGCAAGGCATCGCCACGCCTCTTGTAGCCGCCGGCTACTTGCTCGCCAAGTTGACACACGCGCCCAACGTCACCTTTATTTCGGCCATTGGACAGGCATTTTGTCGCGAGTGGGCGCCGCTAGGTGTAGCGACAATCGAGGAGCTGTGGATCGGGAAAGGTCTCTTGAGCATCAGCTTTGTGCAGGCCGCCTGCGACCTCCTGCCCCGGTTCGGACCCAAGGAGTTCTTCCGCCCCGCACAGGTTGATCCATTTGGAAACTTTAACAACGTCTATATTGGCGACAATTACGAACGCCCTCGCCTGCGGTTGCCCGGCTCGGGTGGCATCGCAGACGTCACCGTGTTCGAAGAAAATGTATTCTTATACGTTCCACGCCATGGGCGGCACACGTTCGTCAGGCAACTAGATTTCCGCAGCGGGCTCGGTCACGATCCACAGCGACGCGCCGGTCACGGCCCACGCTACCTTGTTTCCGACCTGGGGCAGTTCGATTTCACGCCGGAAGGGCGCATGCGTCTTATTAGCTTGCATCCAGGCGTCTCGCTGAGCCGCGTGGAGGCCAAGACGGGATTCGAGCTGCTCATCGCCGATCCTCTGCCGGAGACTGAGCCCCCCTCGCCAGAAGAGCTGTCCTTACTTCGCGATGAAATCGATCCGCTCGGCGTGCGCGCCTTGGAGACCTTGCGCGGTTCGGCGCGACGCGAGCGGTTGCGCGAGGTGTTACGACGCGAACGTCAACAGATGAATAAGTGAGGAGGACTTTCACCACATGCGCGTGGCAATTTTTTCAGACGTACACGGCAACCTGACGGCGCTAGAGGCCGTTTTGCAGGACATAGATGAACAGGATGTCGATCAGATTCTATTCGCCGGCGATTTATGCCTGTTTGGGCCGCGCCCACAGGCCTGCCTGGATCGATTGCGAAATCGCGAAGAGATTGCCGGCCTCTACGGCAACACGGATGAGTGGATCGACGGCCCGCCCTTGCTCTCTGATGACATTGAAGAAGAAGAGCGGCAACGGAGGCAACACATTCACGACATAGCCTCCTGGACCCGCGAAACGTTAAGCGCAATGGACCGCGCCTGGCTGCGCGAACTGCCCTTCCACCGTCGCATCTCACCCACCGTAAACCCCGGCGACGATCTCTTCGTTGTGCACGCCAACCCCGTAGACGTGAACCAGTTAATCTTTCCACCCGAAGCGTTACAGGAATCGCTGTATGACAAGGTGAGGCAGCCGGACGGCGCGCTGCGACCGCTGATGCAAGACGTCGTCTGCGGCGTGCTGGCCTTTGGGCATCTACATATTCCCTTCGTCCGGCCCTGGAACGACCTGGTGCTGGCAAATATTAGTTCCGTCAGCATGCCGGGCGATGGCGATCGGCGCGCCAAATACGGCATCCTCACCTGGGACGGAGACAACTGGAATATCGAACACCGGCGCGTGGACTACGACGTCGAGAGCGAAATTGAGGCCTTTCGCCACGCGCAGCCGCCCGGCTGGGAACAATCGGTCGAGGCCTTACAAAGCGACGGCATGATCGAGCAAAAGGTCTAAAGAGACATCCGATTTCTCAAGCAACCCTAGGTTGCCGAAATCAGATGTCTCGCTTACTCACATCGACCGTCATTGACACCCCGATATCGCAAACGGTATACTTTTGACGCAGGGCAGCATAGAAACCGGCTTGGCACTTGGTCCGCGAGCCTATTCCATGTCTGACCCGGTTTTTGGCGGAGAAGTCTTGATGAGAGGAGGAGTGGCATGAGTGTAAGTTACGCGGATAAACCTTGGTTAGAGTTCTACGACGAGGACGTGCCCGAAGAGGTAGAAACGCCCGATTTTCCCCTGCACGAGTTTCTGAAACGGTCGGCCAAATCGTTCCCCGAGCAGGCGGCGATGATCTTCCGCGGCACGCGGCTCAGCTATCGTCAGCTCGACGAGATGAGCGACGCGCTGGCGCGCGCATTGGTAGCCAACGGCTTCGCCAAAGGGGATCGTGCTGTCATCTACATGCCCAACACTCCGCAGTTTGTCACGGCTTACTATGGGATACTGAAAGCCGGTGGTATCGTCATCGCTACCAATCCCTTGTATAGCGAACGCGAGCTCGAACACCAGCTGGTTGACTGTGGCGCCGAAACTGTCTTCGTGTTGAGCCTCTTCTACGATCAACTCAAGCGCGTGCAAAAGAAGGGACACACCAACGTCAAGCGCGTCATTGTGACCAACGTCAAGGAGTATTTTCCCCCACACCTCAAGCTCCTTTTTACGCTCTTAAAGGAGAAGAAGGACGGGCACCGCATCGAAAAAGAAGTGGGCGATATCTGGTTCCAGGATTTTCTGAACGCCGGACGGCAGGCGCCTGATCTGGACGTTGAAGTAAGCGGCGACGACATTGCTTTGCTGCAATACACCGGCGGCACGACCGGCGTGGCCAAGGGCGCCATCGGCCTACATCGCAATCTGGTAGTCAACACGCTCATGCTCAAGGCCTGGCTGCCAGGATTGGAAGAAGGCAAGGAAAGCGTGCTTACCGCGCTTCCCCTTTACCACTCGTACGGCATGAACACGACCATGAACCTGGCCGTGGCCACTGCCGGCACGATGATCCTGATCGTGAATCCACGCGATCTGGACGACCTCTTGGGCAGCATCAACAAATACCGTCCATCCATCTTCCCCGGCCTCCCCGCCCTGTATATTGCCATCAACAATCACCCCGACGTGCAGGCGGGCAAGTACGATCTCAGCTCCATCCGCGCCTGCATTTCAGGTTCCGCGCCCCTCCTGTTGGACACAAAGCAACGCTTTGAGGAATTGACCGGCGGCAAACTGGTTGAAGGATATGGGCTGACCGAGGCGCACGTTGCCACGCACGCCAATCCTATCAACGGACTAAACAAGCCTGGCATTGGCATTCCAATGCCCGGAATCGAAGCCAAGATCGTCGACCCAGAAGACGGGGAACGCACCGTTCCCGTCGGCGACCTGGGCGAATTGGCCATAAAGGGCCCCTGCATTATGGCAGGATACTGGCAAATGCCGACCGAAACGGCCAACGCGCTACGCGACGGCTGGCTATACACCGGCGATATTGCGCGCATGGACGAAGACGGCTACTTCTATATAGAGGATCGCAAGAAAGACGTGATTATTGCCAGCGGCTTTAACATCTACCCGCGCGAAGTCGAGGAAGTCCTTGTTACGCATCCCGACGTGGTTGAGGTCGCCGTTGCCGGCGTTCCGGACGCGAAGCGCGGAGAGACGGTAAAGGCCTGGGTCGTGAAGAAAGCTGAATCGACACTGACGGAGCAAGAGCTTATCGACTGGAGTAAAGAACACCTGGCGCGTTACAAGTACCCGCGCATCATCGAATTTCGCGACGAGCTTCCACGCACGACGGTGGGCAAAGTCCTGAAGCGCGACCTCGTACAAGAGACCGCGCAGGAGCGTGTCGCTACGTAACGTATGGGCACACTCAATCCGAATATCCCTGCCCCCGAATTGGCTGCGCTGATGACCGACGCTGCAGCGCAGCGAGCGGAGTACGGCCAAGAGTGGCTGACGCCACAATTACTGCTGCGCACGTTTCTAGACAAAGAGTCCTCAGCAGCGTACCGTATATTGGCGCAGCTTGCGCAGCAGCGCGGTTTTAAGCTGGATGAACTGCGGCAGCGGGTGGAGACCATGGCGCGCTACGCGCCGGGCCGCGGTGCCGATTTCACCTTTACCGACGACTTCGGGGCAAGTATCCCGCTTGCCGAGGAGATGCTCGTCGTCCTCGACGAAGGCCTCTCCATCGCCCAGGCGCGCGACGAATTAAAGGTCACCAGCGGGCACGCCCTGGCGGCAATGGCCGACATCAAGGTCACGACATTTGGCGTCCTACAAAAGCTGGGGGTTTCCCAGGCAGCCATCATTGCCTTGCTGGACGAGGTCGCCGAAGAGGGCGCGCCCATTATCCACGACTTTGTGGAGGAAGCGCGTGAGGGGAGGACCCATCCCGTCTACCAGCGAGAAGCTCTTTTACGAGAGCTACTGGGTCTACTCTCCCTTGCCGGTCAGCGGCACGTCATCCTGGTCGGCCTGGAGGGCGTGGGCAAACGTACCCTGGCCCTCAGTCTGGCCCAGCTTATCGCCGAAGACCGTGGCCCGTCCGGCGTTCGCAGTCTGGTACAGGTGAACGAGGCGGCCCTGTTGGAAAACCCGCTTGTGGCCATGCGCGCGGCGATGCGACGCGCCAGCGGTGGCATTTTGCTCGTTCCAGGTATCGAGCGTTTTTTTGCAGACCGATTGCGCGCCCGTTTTCCCGAAAACGTCAGCCGCGAACTACACAAAGCCATCGTCGGCGACGAACACATCGTGCTGGGTACCACGTCGCCGGGTGAATATGAGCGGCTCGCTCAGGACGCGTTGATTCGCCAGCACACGAAGCGCCTCGACGTGCCACCGGCGACGCGCGACGAAACCGTCGCCATTCTCTCCTACCACAAGCAGCGGCTGGAACAGGAGTATGAGCTGGACGTGTCCCGCGAGGCCCTGGAAGCTGCCGCCACTCTGGCGCACCACTACATCAAATCCGTGGCCCTGCCGGCTGCAGCCGTGCAGTTGGCCGACCGTGCCGCGGCGCAGGTACGTCTTGCTGCTCAAGGCGGCATCGCGCAGATGGCAGGCGAGCAGCGCGTGCAGGCGGATGGGCAGCTTGACGCCGGCGACGTCATGGTCACCGCCAGCCAGATGACGGGCATCCCCCTCTCTAAAATGAGCGCCGACGAGCAGAGCCGCTACGCCAACATGGTCGAACACCTGCACCGGCGCATAATCGGACAAGAAGAGGCCGTTCTTGCCGTCAGCCGCGCCGTCAAAATCGCGCGCGTCGGCCTGCGCGACCCCAAGCGACCCATCGGCTCCTTTCTGTTCCTTGGCCCCAGCGGCGTCGGCAAGTCCGAGCTGGCAAAGGCGCTGGCTGAATTCATGTTTGGCACCGAAGACGCCATGTTGACGCTGGACATGAGCGAATACCAGAGCGAAGGCAGCGTCAACCGCCTCATTGGCGCGCCGCCCGGCTACGTCGGTTACGAAGGCGGCGGTCAGTTGACCGATCACGTCCGCGAGCACCCTTACAGCGTCATTCTGCTCGACGAGGTAGAGAAGGCACACGACCGCGTCTTCGACGTGTTGCTACAGGTGCTCGACGAGGGCCGCCTGACCGACGGGCAGGGACGCACGGCAACGTTTAGTGAGACCGTCATAATCATGACAAGTAACCTGGGCGCCCGCCACCTGCTCACACCGCTGGTGGGCGAGCGCGAGCGACAGCTGGTCATGGATACCGTCTACGATTTCTTTCGCCCGGAGTTCTTAAACCGGCTCGACGATATCATCTTCTTCCACCAGCTGACGCCCGAACACCTGGCTCAGATTCTGGACCTTATGCTCAAGAAGGAGCTCGACCTGGCTCAGAGACAGGGCATTCGCTTAGATGTGTCGCCTGACGCCAAAGAATGGATGCTGGCGCAGAACGACCAGCCGCAATTTGGCGCGCGACCATTGCGACGCATTATAAGCCGCCACCTGCGCGAGCCGCTGGCAGATTTCCTGCTTACGGCGCAGCATGACGGCGACGCCGTTATTGCCGTGGAGGCAGTCGACGAGAAACTTGCTTTTCGCGTCAATCACAACCAAGTTGGATAGTCACACCCGTAACATGGAGGATGGCCTGGTGGCTGCAACAAAAGAAGACCTGAGAAACAAGCTGGCGCAGGCGCGCGAAGCCCTTTTACACTGGTGCCACGAGTTAAATGAAAGCGAATGGACGCAGCCCGTCTACGTGCATGACGAAGAGTGGACCGTGCAGGACGTCTTGCGCCACCTGACGTGGGCCGAAGGGGGCATGGCGCGCCTGATAGAGCAGATTCGCCAAGGTCATGAAGGCGTCCCGTCCAATTTCGACCTGGACAACTACAATGCGCGCGGCGTCGACAAGTTAAAGGATAAGACACCCGCAGAGTTGATGGACATGATGACCGAGAATCGCCAATGGATCTTGCGCCTGCTTGAGGAGATGGACGAGGAAGAGCTACAGCTGGAGGGTCGTCACGGCAGCCTGCAGATCATGTCCATTGCCGACGTTTTGCGCACCATCGCCCTCCACGAGCGCGGCCACCTCCGCGACATGCGCCGAGCCTTACAAGAGACTGGCGACTGACAAAGTGCCAGGCGCCTTAAGGATCAAGCTTCAACACTCGAGTATCAATTTGCGATTAGTACTGAGTCAGGTAACTGGCACTTCTGCGGGCTCAAGGGAGCACCGACTCCGCTTGCGTAAAGAGAAAGTGATCGTGGTAGTAGTGGATCCATAGAAACGATAACACGCCTATATAGTATGACGTTTCGATGGCGTAGCTGGCCTCAGCCCACTTCCCACCGACGGCGAAGTGCAAGATGACAAACACGATTCCGATAATGATCACGGCGCCGAAGGTCAGCGCCAAATTAAACCCATAGTAGACCTTGGCCTTGCCGTCGGCCGAGATTCGTTCGACGAGAGGCGTGCGCTGCAAATCGCCGCGGTCGGAGCGCAAGCGGTTGATGTACCAGGTCAGCGCCAGGTACTGGAACGAGTGCCACACGTTCATCCCCTGAAAGGCCGTATCCAGGTTCCCCAGAGCAGGCACGATAAACGACGCAGTCGCCGTTAGCACAATAAAGATTATCTTTGGCACGTGCGCCGTGCCCCTGCGCAGTTCCACCACGCTCTTGACTACAAAGGCGATTAGCGAAATACCAAATGCCGCGCCCGCGGCGTAAACAACCCAGGGCTGCTCGAAGAATGCGGGAATGACGTCATTCAGATTGTTGGGCCCGATGGCAAAGTCTTGTGTAATCGCAATGCGGTAGGCGGCGAGGGGATAGAGACTGGTCAAAACGACGGCGTAGTCGACGGCCCGCGATAGAGGCGACAACGTCGTCTGCTTCGGCCCACCGTCCGCCTTTTTGTTATAAGCCTCTACCACAAAAACAATCTGGTGCAGCACGTGAATGGAGGCCCAAAAAAAGAAAATCGTCAGCAGCAGCGTCAAATTCGTCAGCGCCAGGGCTATGACGATAAGGGGGATCATGATCGACGACCGTACGAAGCCACTATAGTTCTCGCGAAAATCGGTGTCCAGAGCCGTGCGTGTAAAGGTGGCGTACATGTGAGGGCCGCCGATGAGGGCCGCAATGAGAAGATTCACCGCCTGACGCCCAAAGTCAGACTCCACCATCAGCACGTCTTTCATCAGGATCCAGATCAGATAGGGAACAGGCACCAATACGACGCTGAGGCTAATAAAGACAAGGTCCCAGTGGCGATTATATATCCAGGGATGTCGTGATGCGGCGACCTTATCGTGGCCGGCTCTGATAGCCGTAACACTCATAGCATCCTCCTTCACACATAACCGTTCTGATTGTACCAATTATACGTTCGTTGTACAGTTTCACGGAACGGCGTTTGGGGCAACGACAGCTCGGACACAGCCTTCCGGTTGTCCGCGTAAATGAAGGCGCCCATCAAGCGCAGCTGGTACTCGTCGGGAGGCCGTCTAATCCCTAAAAGGGCGCGAGCGGCGCGTACGATCTGGGCAGCCGGCGGCAGAACCCAGCCCGGAATGGTGACGACCGGCGGCCTGCGGCCCACAACGTCGCACACGACGCCTGCCGCTTCGGTGTGGGTCAGGTTATGGTTACCCAGAATGTAACGCTCCCCTGAACGTCCCCGCTCGGCTGCGGCGATGTGACCGGCCGCCACGTCGGCGACGTCGATAAAGTTTCCGCCGCCGGGCACCGTAAACCTTAGCAGCCCCCGCGCCGCCTCTAGAATCAGCGTCCCCGAAATCTCATTCACGTCTCGGGGGCCCAGTATGATGCTGGGGTTGACGATGACGGCGTGGAGGCCCTGCTCCGCCGCCGCCCGCACTTCCTCTTCCGCCAGGGCTTTGCTATGACCATAAGGGAAACTGTCCGGCGGCAGATTAAACGAATGCGTTTCGTCCAACATTTGGCTCTGCGTCTCCGGGATGCCAAGCGCCGCCAGCGAACTGGTGTACACAAAACGCTCCACGCCGGCCCGCTGCGCTGCCTGCAACACGTGGCGCGTGCCGTCCACATTTACGCGATAAAGCAGCTCCCGCTCCTGGCGCCAGTAATCGGCCACAGCGGCGACGTGGAAGACCCACTCGCAGCCCTCCATGGCCCGGGCCAGCGTCTCCGGTTCGTCCAGCACGTCGCCGGTTACGGTCTCATAGTGCAACCCTTCCAGCGCCTTTTGCGACGAGCTGGATCGCAACAGGACCCTCGCCGGGATCTCCCTTTCGTTTAACGCCTGGACAAGATTGGCGCCGACAAAGCCGGTACCGCCTGTGATGAATGCGCGCGTCATCGTGTGCTGCGAAAACCTGAAGCTGACGCCTAGACCAGCTCGACGACCGTCGCTTCACCCTGTCCCACGCCCACGCACAGCGTCGCCAGACCAACGGACATCGCCGCGCCGTCTTGGCGACGACGGTGCATTTCATAGAGCAGCGTCGTCAGAATGCGCGCGCCGGAACAGCCACGCGGATGTCCCAGGGCAATGGCTCCACCGTTCACAGTGGTTATTTCATGGTCCATGCCCAGCTCGCGCATCACGGCAAGGGCCTGCACGGCAAAC
>CAYSMQ010000100.1:655-12816 GCA_964432035.1 uncultured Ardenticatenaceae bacterium | reverse complement strand
CCTCGCGCGTCAGTTCCAGCAGCAGTCGTAACACCCGTTCGCCGGTTTCCGAGTCCAGATTTCCCGTCGGTTCGTCCGCCAATAAGAGCATGGGGTCGTGGGCCAGCGAGCGGGCGATAGCCACGCGTTGCTGCTCGCCGCCCGAAAGGCGATCGGGAAACGTGTCACGGCGCGCCTCCAGACCCACGCGCTGCAACAAGCCCCGCGCCGAGCGTTCCGCAACCGTGCGCGACACACCCGCCAGCTCTTGTGGCAACGTGATATTTTCCATGACCGTCAGCGTGGGAATGAGATTGAAGAACTGAAAGACGAACCCGATATTATCGCGACGAAAGAGCGTGCGCCGGCGCTCGCTGAGCCGCGTAATGGGCTCCTCGTCCACGTAAACGTCGCCCGCTGTGGGCGTCTCGATGCCGCTGATCAGATTTAACATCGTGCTCTTGCCGCTCCCGCTCTTGCCCAAGATGACCACGAAATCGCCGCGGCGGAAGCTGGCAGTCACGTCGTCTAGCACCAGCCGCTGGCGCCGTCCTTCGGCGAATGATTTTGTCAGGTTGGTCAATCGTACGATCGGTATTGGTCGTTCGGGCATTTTTTCCACTGGAGATTGGAGATCAGAGGCTAGAGATTGAGTTAGGTTGATTTAACTGGGCAAGGATTATCACGGTTTACCGTTTGCAACAAGCGGCGACAGGGGATTGTTACGTATCGCTTATGCTCCGGCGCCGGGTTTGGGTCGGCGTGGCGCAGCGGTCTATAATTCTCGGGTTATGTCTCAAGCACTGTCCCTGAGCCGCCGTCTGGGTAGCAATGCCCTGGCGAAACTGGCTTCCGAACTGGTGGGCCGCGTGGCGACCTTTGGTCTCAGCCTCTACATTGCCAACCAGCTTGGCGAGCGGGCGTTCGGCGCATATAACTTTGGGCTGGCTCTTGGCTTTGTTCTGGCCCAGATTGCCGATATGGGCTTGCAGGTCTTGGCGGCGCGTGATGTGGCCATCGCCGGAAGCGGCGCGCAGCCGCTGGTGGCCCGCGCGCTACGCCTGAAGCTGTGGCTCTCTCTGCCCGTGCTGGCCCTGCTCTTTATCTTGCGCGATGGGCGGCCCGCGTCCGAACAAGTGGCCCTCATCCTGCTGGGCCTGGCAATGCTGGCCCAGACGTTCCTGGAGTTCGCCGCTTACGTCTATCGCGGTCAGCAGCGCGTCATGCATGAGGCCGGTCTGCTAACTGCGGCGCGCTTGCTCACTGCCTTTTTTGCCGCCGCCGCCATCTGGGCCGGCGCCGGTCTCCCCGCCGTTGGCGCCGCCTACTTGTTGGCCATCGCCGGCGTTGCCCTCTGGGGCATGTGGGGCTTGCGAGCCAGTGGCTGGTTCGTGGCCCGCACTCGCAGCGCGGGTCCCACGACCGACGCCCTTGCCACCCCCGGCTACGGCGAGCTGATCAGAGAGGCCTTGCCCTTGGGCATCGCCATTTTCCTCTCCATCGGCTACACGCGAGTCGCCGTCTTCATGCTGGAGTACCGCCTTGGAGCACTGGCAGTGGCCGAGTTTAGCGCCGCGCACAGGCTCGTCGAGCCGGCGCAAATCGTGCCCGCGGCCCTATTGGCGGCCGTCTTTCCCGCTTTCTCCGAGGCGCTACACCATGACCGACGCCAGGCGCGTTGGCTCGGCTGGGGCAGTTCCCTGCTGCTGGCGTTGGCAGGCGGCAGCGCTGCCTTCGTTTTCTGGTTCGGCGCGCCCTGGCTCATCCCCACCCTCTACGGAGAGGCTTTCGTGGACAGCATTCCTGTGCTGCAATTCCTGGGCCTTTCGGCGCTGCCCGCCTTCGTCAACTACAATCTTACCCACATCCTCATCGCGCGCGGGCAACAACTTTATTCCAGTATTTTTGCGGGCATTATGCTCATCTTGCACGGCGCGCTCACCTGGACCTTCATACCCCTCCTGGGCGCCGTTGCGCCTGCACTTTCCGTAACTTTTGCCGAGCTTATCCTACTCTTACTGTGTATAGGCGTACTTGCGCTTACCAGAGGTAAAGCGGGGCAACCGAACGTGTCAGAGGAGCAAAAACACAGGAAAGACGTATAAGTGTTTGATGAAAGAGGGTCGCTTGAGGATGCTCAAAAGCGGCAGTCACACGATGATTGTGGACGCAGTACATGGGACACCGAAGCAGCTCGCACGCTTATGACTAGCGCCTTTTTGAGACGCCTGGAAAGCGTCGCGCGGCTTTGTCTTGCTCTGCTGGCATTCAGTTTGCCGTACGAAACGGTCGTGTTTGCCGCCGGGCCCTTACAAGTCAGTAGTCTGGAAATACTACTTGCGCTGGTCGTCCTATGTACCGTGGCTCTCGTCGTGGGCCAAAAACGCTGGCAACAAGCGCGCTGGTTGCGTTTTCCTCGCTCGTGGCTTGTGTTATGGGCGTTGGCTGCGCTGGCGCTATTACTATCCACGGCGCTGGCTCCAGAACACCGCTTCAACGCCGCAAAAGCCAGTGCACGCCTGCTATCAGGTATGGTGCTCGCGCTTTGCGCGCCCCAACTTCTAAGGCGCCGGCGCCAGCTCCTTTGGGTCTTTGTACCCTTATTGCTCGGTGGTTTGTTGTCCGTCATCGCCGGACTCGTCGAAGTGTGGCAGTCTCAGGCCCTTAGCGTGCTTGATCCGTTCCGCGTGACGCCGACCAGTGTGGGGCCGTTCATCCGTCTGACGGGCAGTTTCGACCACGCCAATCAGGCGGCCATGTTCCTGGAGGCCACGGTTCCACTGTTGGTCATTGTCGTACTGGTAGCCTACAGACGGCGCCGCTGGCTGGTCCTTGTACCAACAGTGGTCACGTTGCTGTGGCTCCAGGCTTTAATAAGCACATATAGTCGTACGGCCCTCGTCGCCGTCTTTGCCAGTAGCATGGCAGTAGCAGTGCTCTTGTGGTCGCGGCGTCTGGTTCGTAGTGAGCGCTTTAGCGTGCGTTCTGCCGGTGATGGCGCCGGAACCTCCATACGCAGTCCGGCCGGCGCGCTACCCTGGGTCATCGTGGCCCTCGCGCTTCTGGGTCTTGTGGCGCTAAACGCGCTATTTGATCCCGTCATGCGCATGCGCTTCACCACCGAAGGCGACAACGAGTGGTACAACCTGAGCTTCGACGCGCCGCAGGCCCTTACCGTCGATGCAGGCCACACGGTGACGACGACGATTACCGTACACAACGAAGGAGACCTGGTTTGGTCAAGCTCGCCGCCCACGATTATTCACGTCGGCGGACACTGGTATTTGCCCGATCAAGCCATCAGCCTGGCCTATGAACCGCGCTGGAGGCTGCCACACGCCGTGGCTCCGGGTGAAGCCGTCACGATGCAGGTCAACCTGCAGGCGCCGCTCCAGGAGGGCGCCTACCAGTTTCGTTGGGACCTGATACACGAAGGTGTGCTGTGGTTCAGTTACAAGAACGGCGTGCGCACGCGTACGTCCGTTATCGTGGAAGAGACTGACGATCCGGTTACACCGCCGCCCGAGACAGAAGCGGCCCTCAGTCAGCTGGTAGAGGCGCCGCCAGATCTGGCGCCTATTCCGGACAGGCGCACCTTGTGGCGAATCGCCGCTCAGGAATTCCGGCAACGCCCGCTACTCGGTATCGGCATGGACAACTTCCGGCTGATCTACGGGCGCGCCTTGGATTACGAACAGTGGAACGACACGATTCACACCAACAACTGGTACATAGAGATGCTCGTTTCGCTGGGATTGCTGGGCGCTTTACCGTTCTTCGCCTGGATGGCGCTCGTCGGTCTCGGAATTGTGGTTGCCTTACGACGACGGCATGTGACGTTGTGGCACGCGGCGCTGGCCGCGGGCCTTTTGGCCTTTTTCCTACACGGTGCGCTGGACTACTTCCTCAGCGCCAACGCCACGGCCATGTTGTTTTGGCTATTGGCCGGTCTGTGGGTCGTAGTTGAGTTTGAACCCCGCGCCGGTGTATGATGTTGATTACAGGATTGGAACAAGGGACGCGATGCGGATTGGTTTTGATGGTACGCCATTGCTAGGTCAGCGCTCCGGCGTCGGTTATTACACCGGCAACTTACTCTCCGCCCTGATGGAGATTCAACCGGAGTGGGAATACCTGCTGTATAGCAACCGGCCTCTAAACGGTATCGAGCCGCCATTGCCGCACGCCCACCAGGTCGACCAGCTCTACTTTCCGCCAAGCCGCTGGCTGTGGATGCAGACGATTTTGCCTGGCACGATCCGCAACAGCCGTCCCAACCTCTGTCACTTCACAAATGCGCTGGCCCCCATTTGGCAGCCGGCGCCCTTTGCGCTCACCATTCACGACGCGTCCCTCTTTGTCTACGGGCATTACCACCCGCGAGCACGCCACCTCACCATGCGCCTGACGTTGCCCATGGTCGCGCGCCGCGCTGAAGCGATCATCACCGTCTCCGAGCATTCGCGACAGGACCTTATACGCGTATTAGGGTTAGAACCGGACAAGATACACGTCGTCTATGAAGCTGCGGGTCAGATGTTCCGGCCCGTCACAGAGCCATCACGCCTGCAGGCGCTACGGCGCAAGTATAAGCTACCCTCCTGCTTCATGCTCTACGTGGGCACGCTCGAACCTCGAAAGAACCTCGTGCGCCTGTTGCGCGCCGTGAAACAGGTTCGAGATGAAGGGCTTCCACACCAGCTGGTGCTGGCAGGCGCCATGGGCTGGATGATGGATACGTTCCACGAGGAAGTGCGCGCGCTAGGGTTGGAAGATGCGGTTCATTATCTGGGCTATATTCCGGCAGAGGATCTCCCCGCTCTTTTCTCCCTGGCAACTGTCTTCGCCTTTCCTTCGCTCTACGAAGGGTTTGGCCTGCCGCCGCTGGAAGCCATGGCTTGCGGCACGCCGGTACTTACCAGCGACCGCTCCTCGCTCGCCGAAATCTGTGGCGACGCTGCCTACCTGGTAGATCCACAGGACGAGCAGGCAATCGCCGCCGGTTTGAGTGACTTGCTGCGCGACGAAGAGCTGCGCCGGTCCCTGCGTACCAAGGGGTTCGAGCGCGTCTCTCACTTCTCCTGGCAACGCGCCGCGCGTGAAACGACCGCCGTTTACGAGCGCGTGCTACAAGGCCAAAGTCAGAAGAATTCCTAATTGTAAATAGAGAATAAGATACATCGAAACCTATTGCCCGCCTCGGGAGCTTATGATAATATCCAGGTGAACCCTGCCGTGTTTGTGATGGGTCTCAAGCGTTGAGCCAACACTTAATAAAAGGGAATTGGCATACGTTGGGGAGACGCAGTAACCTTCGGGTGAGGCAGATCCCCATGACAACATGATTCCCACCTGCGTTTGCAGGTTCAACTAAGTCGCCCACACGGCATGGCGGGGCTGTTTTATACCCATATTATTGGCATTGGACGAGCCCCGAATGTGTGAACATTCGGGGCTTTTTTGCTGAGTTTGTAGGTGGCGCCTTAGCGCCGTTTCTTATCTTCACACCGGATAATAGTTAATCCCCAGCGCATCCATCACCGCCACCGCCAGCGGCGCCACGAAGAGCGCCGGCAATAAATTCGCCGAGCGGATCTCCTTGATGTCCAGCAAGCGGAAGCTGATCGACAACAGCACCACCCCGCCCGCCGCCGTCATCTCGGCGATCATCGGCGCCGTGAAAACGCCGGCGCTGAAACGAGCCAACAGCGCCAGACCGCCCTGGAAACCCAGAATGACGATAATCGACGCCAGCACGCCCGGTCCCAGCGTGGCGGCAAATGCCAGCGCCGCAAACCCATCCAGCACGGACTTAATGGCCAGTTTTGTATAGTCGCCCATCAGACCGTCCTCAATCGCGCCCTGGATGGTCAGCGGCCCCACGCAAAAAACGATGCTGGCGGTAACAAATGCCTGTACGAAACGGTCGCCGCCCGTGCCCTTCGTACCGTCCTCCGCTTCACCTTTGCTCAATCGCTCCTGCAGCCACCGCCCAAAAGCCTCTAATCGCGCGTCCAGGTCCAGGGCTTCGCCCACCAAGGCGCCGATCAAAACGCTACCAAGCACGATCAAAGAATTGCCCGTCGCCAGCGCGCTATCCATGCCGATAAACAGCGTGAATAAGCCCAACGCGGCAAAAATCGTCTCGTGCATGCGGTCGGGAAAGCGGTGGCCCACAAAAGTTCCCAGGGTGCCACCGATGAACACAGTGATTGCGTTAAGAAGGGTGCCAATCATGAAGGGTGATGTTACAGTATGATTGGGGATTGGGAAACTGGAGATTGGGAAACCGGAGATTGGAGATTAGAGATTGTAGCGGTCCGCGGTCTGCCGTCTGCGGTCCGTCGTCCAATCCATACGGAGGCTATCGGTGGAAACTAGACGATTAGGACAGACCGAACTAAAAGTAACGCCATTGGGCCTGGGTCTGGCGGCGCTGGGGCGACCCGGCTACATCAATCTGGGGCACGCCTCGGACCTGGATGAGACCTACGACGTGCAGGCCATGGAAGCGCACACGCACGCCGTCCTGGACGTGGCCTGGGACGCCGGCATACGCTACTTCGACGCCGCGCGCTCCTATGGGCGCGCCGAGCGGTTCCTGGCTTCTTGGCTGGCCCGTCGTGACATCGATCCACAAGAGGTCGTCGTGGGCTCCAAGTGGGGCTACACCTATACCGCCGGCTGGCAGGTGGATGCCGAGGTACACGAGGTAAAAGAGCACTCGCTGCCCGTGCTGCAACGCCAGATTGGCGAGAGCCGCGAGCTGTTAGCCAATCACTTGAACCTCTACCAGATCCACTCTGCCACGCTCAGCAGCGGCGTCCTCGACAACAAAGACGTGTTGGACGAACTGGCACGCCTGCGCCGGGATGGGCTACGCATCGGGCTCACACTAAGTGGCGAGAAGCAGGCCCACACCCTACGCCGCGCTCTGCAGGTTCGCTACGACGGACAGTGCCTGTTCCAGTCTGTGCAGGCTACCTGGAATCTCCTGGAACGCTCGGCCGGCGCTGCCTTACAGGAAGCGGGCCGGGAAGGATTGGGCATCATTGTCAAAGAGGCGTTGGCCAATGGACGACTTACTCCACGCAACGACTCGCCTGCATTCGCGCCCAAAATGCGCCTGCTGCGCGCCACGGCTCAGACCCTCGACACCACCGTCGACGCCCTGGCGCTTGCTGCCGTTCTTGCCCAACCCTGGGTCGACGTGGTCCTTAGCGGCGCGGCGACGGAAGAGCACGTGCGCTCCAACGCCCACGCCGTCGACGTGCGCCTCGACGAGAGCGTGCTGGCCGAGCTCGATTGGCTCGTCGAAGAACCACAAACGTACTGGCAGACGCGCAGCGACCTGGAGTGGAACTAAGTCTCGAAGTCACCGGCACCAGCGTAGCTCAACTCTCCACGGCCGCCGCCGGGTTGCCCAGCAATGGCAGCAGGTAGACGCAATAGGGTCGGTTGACCGCCGTATCGCCGTTGTTTTCCGGGTACGGATCCAGCGTGTCCGACGCCGATGCCGAGTTTTCGATGGTCAGACAGGCGGAAACCTGCGCGGCTATCGTATAGGTGACAGCCGACGCCGCCGGCAGTTCGACGATCTCTAAGATGCTTCCGCTTCCACTTGCTTCGCCACAAGCCGCGCTGCCTTCCGCCACACACGTCCAGCTGGCGCTCCCGATTCCGTCCGGCAGAATATCGCGAACGATCACGGGGGGTGCGTCACTCGGTCCCTGATTCTCGATAGAAACCACATAAGTCAACACTTGCCCCGCGTGTCCGACCGCCTGCGTCTGGTCCTTGGTCAAGGCGACGTCGGCGCGGGCGTTGACATCCGTTATCAGTTGCACGCTGTCGTTTACAGGCTGGTCATCTACCGCCGCAGAAGAAACGGAAGCCGCGCTTTGCAACACGGTGCCATCGGAAACGGATGGCGCTGTAGCGGCAGCAACCGTCACGGTGACTATCTCGTCGGACAGGACATTGCCCAATTCACAACGCAGGGGGTCGCTACGATCGACCGGTAGATCGGAATCGCAAATTCCCTGAGTCGCAGTGATAGTCGTGACTGTGGCCTCAAGCGCCTCTGGCACGGTATGCTCCAAGAACACGCCCGGCGCCCCGTCAGGCCCATCGTTGTGTACGGAGAACGTGTAGGTGACGCGCGCACCGGCCGTAACCTTGTCCGCAGTCTCCGTGAACGTACGTCCAGGCCGTCCGTCAATTTGCGTCTGGCCAACCACTGCTTCCTCCAGGCGAAGATCCGTCTCGAAAACGGCTTCCACGGCGCCAACGTCACATCGGGCGTCGCCAGCCCCATCGCCCTCGACGGGTCGTGATATGCCGCGTTGATCGGTGGCCGATACATTGGTCGGACAACTGGGGTCCGCAGCATCCAGCGCAGGGCTGCCAAACAGCAACGCGTGCGTGGGCGTTGGCCCGCCGTTGTCCTCCAGTGGTCCTATCATTGCCTCTACGTTGCTCTGATCCCCCATGCCAGATAGCGCGCAACTACTATCGCTGTCCAGATTATAGCCGTCGCTACTATCCGACGTCTGCGCACAGTCGACCCCTTGGGTCTGAGAGGCGATGAGCGTGCTGTTCAAATTGAGCTCGGCACCCGTTTCGTTGAACACCCCCCCGATCTCGTCCGTAATCACCGTGGTCACGTCACCGGTGGCGTCGACTTCGGTAACAGCGCTGTTGTCACTGATTGTCGAGTAGTGGATGCTGGCTGTGCCTGTAATGTCATTATATATGCCGGCCACGGCTCGGGCGTCGACAATGGCTGTGGCCGCCATTAGGTCCTGTGTCAGGCTCGGCGTAAAGTCACTCAGGCCTACCCAGCCAGGAATCTGGCGATTGTCCTTCTCACCGTCACTGTCGCGCCAAACCCGGTACCCATCACTATCCGACTCAACCACGATATAGGCGCTTTTTGTGCCTCTGACGTAGGTTGCCGCCTCGTTTTCCTCGACCATGTGTCCTGCGTTGACTAGAACTCCAACAGTAGCAAAATCGACCTGGTTCGCGGCGTGAGCCGTGCTGCTACTGTGCGCCCGGTTGCCGCTCACCGTGCTGTTTTCGAGCCACAAGCCACCCGAATTGTAAATTCCCACGCCGGCAATAACCGCCTCGCTTGTAACGATTGCCGTTTCTGTGATCACACCGCCATCCGCCTCTGCGCGCGCGTCGGCGAAGTCCTGGAAGTAGATTTCGTTGTTTGCGATGGTGGAGTGCGTCACGGTCAAGTTGCCCGCGTTATAAATACCGGCGCCGGCCGCCCACATTCGGTTGGACGCCCGCGCCTCTGCTAAAGCCGTGGCGGTAACGGGCGCAGTTGCTGTCGCCACGGCTTCCGCCGTACTTGTCATGACGATGAGGTTGTCGGAAACGACCGCATTTTCCAGCCTCAGATCGCCTTCCACGGAGATGCCTGCGCCCTCAACAGATGGCCTGTTTTGCGCCCATGCTACGGCTACCGCATCGCCATCATCATGTTCTGAGGAGGAGAAGGACCAGTAACCGTAATGAGCGTACAAGAAGCCGTAGCGAATCGTCATGTCCGAAATTGTGGCCCTCGTGCCCGAGATAACACTGAACAACTGGCCGCCGCCGCTAGGAAATTCGGGAGGCTCGCTGCTGGCCTGTACGATCGTGTCCTGCGCGCCCTGCCCGCGGATCACCACATCTTTATCCACGGTAATCGTACTTTCTGTATGCACGGCGTCCATCACCATGAGTGTATCGCCGTCCGCCACCGTCGGGTCGTCAATGGCCTCCTGGATAAGGCTAAAATCGCAGCCCAAGCTGCAAATGGTCCACACAGTAGACGATTGCTGTGGCGGCACAAACAGACTCATTGCGCTGTTCGCGTTGGCCGACGCTGCAGAAATTTTTGCTTCGGTCACATGTGGCTCGGCGCGGACGTTGCCGAACAGCACGGCGAGCAGAACAGTGGCCACGAACAGGGCGCCGAGGATTGCAGCGACGCGTGACCATCGCTGTCGCATGGAGAGATACAAAGTGGAGTTTAGCTGCACGGTAGGCATGGTGGCTCCTTTGATGTGCGCAAGGGTAAAAAACCGGTTGAGGGATTTGAAGAACTCGTAGCGGGTTGAACATGTCCCCCAGCGAGATTATTGGCCTACGCGTACTACTTACCCGCGGTACTTCAGTACTGCGAGCGACACTCGGCACCGTGTTTAACGGTACAGTTCCGGCCGCCGGTCCTCGAAGATGGGAATCTTGCGCCGCACCTCATCCACGTGCCCCAGATCAATCTCGCACGTAACCAGCATCTCCTTTTCGCCTGCCTCTATAAGCGGCTGTCCCCATGGATCCACGATGCAAGAATGCCCAAAGAAATCCGTTTCTTTCGAGCGTCCCACGCGGTTGCAGGCCACCATGTAAAGCTGGTTCTCGATAGCCCGCGCGCGCAACAACGTCTGCCAGTGCGCCAGGCGCGGATGCGGCCATTCTGACGGCAGGAACACCAGCTTGGCGCCGTCCAGCGCGTAACGGCGGAACATCTCCGGGAAACGCAAATCGTAGCAGATCGCCAGACCCAGCTTACCCCATTCGCTTTCCACCAACGTCAGATGATCCCCCGCGGTCAGATACTGTTCCTCCTGCATCAGCCGGAAGAGATGGATCTTGCTGTAATCGGCCATAATTTCACCCTGCGGATTGCACAACACCGCCGTATTACCATACTGACCCTCTCCCAGCAACGAGAGACAGGAACCGAGGATATATAACTGATGGTGCGTGGCCATTTCGCGCACCTCGGCGAAGATGCCTTCGTGCAGTTCCGTAGCGTACTCGGCCGCGTTCTCCAGATCGTACCCTGTGGACCACAACTCCGGCAGCACCAACATCTGCGTCCCCCGCCGCGCCGCCTCCGCCGCCATCAATCGCACCGTATCCAGGTTCGCCTCGGGCTCGCCGAGAATCACGTTCATCTGGGCCAGAGAAATTTTCAGCGTCATTGCTCCTCCTTACTGCTGTTAGAGAGATTAGGGATTAGAGATTGGGGATTAACCACTAATCTCCAATCTCCATCCTTCCTTCAACTGTTTACCATTCCCCCTCTGCCGTCTGCCGTCCCCTCCCCATTGTGCCGCCAACGACAAACCTGGTCAACGGCCGCTGGTCTCCCGCGCCATTCTGTTGTAACGTTTTAGCACAACGGATGTTCAGACTGTGAGAGGAAACTATCTTCATGCCGGAAAGACCAACACTGGACACGATCACCGCCCTGGCCAAACGGCGCGGCTTCGCCTACCCTACTTCAGAGATATACGGGGGCCTCACCAGCTCCTACGATTATGGGCCCTTGGGCGCCGAGCTGTTACGCAACATTCGCAACCTGTGGTGGGAAGAGATGGTCAGCAAGCGCGCCGACATCGTGGGCCTCGACAGTCAGATCCTGTTGCATCCGCGAACCTGGGTCGCCTCCGGGCACGTCGATGCCTTTACCGACCCCCTGGTTGAAGACAAAGTCACCCATCGCCGCTACCGCGCCGACCATCTCATCGAGAGCTGGCTAGAGCAAAATCCCCAGACGGAAGCCGTGGACGTCGAGGGCCTGGACCTCGGCGAAATGGCCTTGCTCATCGAAAAGTTGGGCGTCAAGAGTCCTGAAGGTAACCCGGTGACGACGCCGCGCCATTTCAATATTATGTTCGAAACCGCCATCGGCGCCGTCGCCGGCGAAAAGTCGCGTGTCTATCTGCGTGGTGAGACGGCGCAGGGCATCTTCAGTAACTTCAAACAGATCCTGGATTCCACGCGCGTCACGTTGCCCTTTGGCATCGCCCAGCTCGGCAAGAGTTTCCGCAATGAAATCACGACAGGCCAGTTCGTCTTTCGCACCCTGGAGTTTGAACAGGCGGAAATTGAATACTTCTTCGACCCAGAGGAATCTGACTGGCAGGCGCTGTTTGATGAGTGGAAAGAGACCATGTGGCGCTTTGTGGTCGGTACATTAGGCGTGCGCCCGCAGAACCTGCGCTGGCGGCGACACTCTGACCGCGAGCGCAGCCACTATAGCCGCGAGACTTATGACCTCGATTACAACTTTCCCTTCGGTTTCAAAGAGCTTTGGGGCCTGGCCTACCGCACCGACTTCGACCTGCGTCAGCATCAGGAGCACGCCGGCGCCAAACTGGAATACACCGATC